>DATDPG010000050.1 GCA_035292885.1 Bdellovibrionota bacterium
ACTCCCGATCGAATGTCCGCACTGTCGCCAAGAAATGCGGCTCCTCGGGTTCGTGACGCACCCCGCGGAGATCGGAATTCTCGCTCCCCAGGCCTGCCGCGCCCCACCGCTAAAACCGGTCGAATCCTTCTTCGATCGGCACGGGAAGACTCCCTTCCTCGTCACCGCCGAAGAATCCACTCCCTACGAAACGATGGACTTTAACCAGCTCCGAGAAGAATCCAACGCCGATTTCGATCAACGCCAGACCGGGTAACGGAGTTCTTCGCGTTCGTTTCACCTTTTCAATCCCTTTCCGTCCGTTCCGGGGGCCATGGCCCCCCTCTCTTCCTGAATTCCGTTCGATTTCGTCTTGAGTCGGGTCCCAGCATGCTCTCCGGTCCCTCACAAGTCCCCTCCCCTCGCTTTGGCTGCGTACATTCCTAGCCCAATACAATCGTCGGATTTCTAGAAGTTACTATTGAGCAAAATTTCCTGACGCACCTTTCAAAGCTCCGGGACCTTTCGCACGAGCGGCTGCGGGACCTTCGATACGCTGACGACCGCCCCCGATTGCACCGGGTTCTGACCGAAATCTTCGATGGGATGGAGAAGTGGACGATCGACGATCTGTCCAGGGGAGAAAAGAACAAGTCGGATTTCTTTCGGGATCTGGCCGCCGGTTGCTACCAGGAGTTCTCCGAGCGGTACGCCCGCAACGAGAAAGTGCCGTTTGAAAAACTGATGTCGATCTTCGACAGCGTCATCTTCGTCGTCGAAAACTCCACGACGGAAAAAGGGTTTGCCGACCTGTTGAAAGCGCTGTTGGAGAGACTGGGGACGGCGATTTTACCGAAAGCGCACAAGAAGGAATGGATCGATTTGATTTCGCAAATCGGATCGATGTCGTTCGACGAGGCGGGGATGGTCGGGACCGGATACGGCCGGCAGCGGCTCCCGTTTCCGAAGGAATGCATTCAGTCGGAGATCCTCTGTCACGGTTACGGCGCGCATCAAATGTTCGGTGGAACCGCGACCGTCTTGGATATCGGCGGGCAGGATACCAAGGCGATTCAAGTGGATGAAAACGGCGTCGTGACCAGCTTTCAAATGAACGACCGCTGCGCCGCGGGGTGCGGGCGATACCTCGGCTACATCGCCGATGAAATGAATTTAGGTGTGCATGAGTTGGGGCCGCTGGCGCTGGAAGCGGGGCGCTGTGTTCGAATCAACTCCACCTGCACCGTCTTTGCGGGCGCGGAGCTTCGCGATCGCCTGGCCTTGGGCGAGCGGCGGGAGGATATTCTTCTGGGCCTTCACCGGGCGATCATTCTTCGGGCGATGTCGCTTCTGGCCCGGTCCGGTGGAATTCGGAACGAGTTCACATTTACGGGAGGGGTGGCCAAGAATCCCGCCGCGGTGAAGGCGCTTCGCCAGGTCGTAACGGAGAACTACGGCGAAATCCGAATGAACGTCCATCCCGATTCGATTTTCACCGGGGCGCTTGGAGCGGCGTTATTTGCACTGGAAAGTCCCGGAGCGCAGATGCTTCCGACCCATCAACTGATTAACAAGACAAGGGAGTCGTAAGATGCCGCTTACGGTAGGGATTGATGTCGGTTCCAGCGCCATCAAAGCCGTTGTTCTGAACGCGGAAGGGGACCAGAACAAAATTCTCCACCAGCGGGTCGATCGGATACGGCGGCGGGATCTCAAGAATGTCATGGAAGAGATTTACGAAGAGACGCTCAAAGGGGCAGGAGTATCGACGAAGAACGTCGAATACATCGCGACGACCGGGGAGGGGGACATGGTCGATTTTCGCACCGGCCATTTTTACAGCATGGCGACGCACGCGCGGGGCGCACTTTTCTTGGCGCCCGAAGCGCGGGGGGCAATTGACTTGGGCGCGCTTCATACGCGGGCCGTCCGGATGGATGAGCGCGGAAAAGTTCTGCAGTATCAAATGACGAGCCAGTGCGCTTCGGGTTCGGGGTAGTTTCTGGAAAATATCGCCCGTTATTTGGGCGTGACGCTGGACGAAGTAGGGGCGCTCTCGAAGACGGCCGACCGGCCGGAAATGGTGAGCAGCATTTGCGCCGTCCTTTCGGAGACGGACGTCATCAATATGGTGTCGCGCGGGATTTCGACGGCGAACATTCTAAAGGGGATTCATCTTTCGATCGCAACGCGGTTGGTGAAACTGATTCGGGCGATCAAAGTGGAAAAATTCATCGGCCTGACCGGAGGGTTGGCCAACGACGAAGGGTTGGTTGCAACGCTGCAGGCCGAACTCGACCGCTCCGGAACCCCGCTCCTGGTCGTGGCACACAAAGACTCCGTCTTCGCCGGAGCCATCGGCGCGGCACTTTGGGGGGCGTTTCGTGTGAAAAAAATGAATTCTTCTCCGCAATCGTAGCGGGGGTTTCTGCGGTGCCGGCGATTACACCAAAGTCGCTAGAAAAGTAGACGCGGGGAGTATATCAATTGTGGTCTCCCGATGGCGGATCCTCTTGATATCTCCCGGTTCTTTCGTAAGAACGAGCAACCGTTGGAGGCCGAGACGCCGGGCAAAGTAACTAAGAGAATTGAGGTGGTGCGGTTCGGAGCTCTTGCACTCGATCCCTAGGATCGGGTTTCTTCGGTTGCCGAGAACGAAGTCGATCTCTCTCTTTTCCCGGTCCTTGATATAGTTTAGCACCAATTCCTCTCCCTCGATTTCGTTTCGGAACAACACGTATTTCAGCAGATGAACCGCGACAAGGTTTTCGAATCGAATTCCAGGTTTCGCAATCTCGGTCCAATCCCAAAGATAGAATTTTGATTCCTTCTTCAACATTCGGCTCCTCTTTTCGGCGTACGTACCGATTCGAAATCCATAGAACAATCGTTCCAGAAGGTCGATCCAATGTTTTACCGTTACAAAGTGCACTTCCAGATCTTCCCGAAGCGAATTGATAGAAAGAGGGCTCCCGACTCGCTCGGGAAGGAGGAACATGAGATTTTCCACAAGGCTCATCTGGCGGAGGTTTTCTGTTTGAGCCAGATCTTGATTCAGCAACCGCTCCAAGCGGCTGATTCGCCACTGGCGGAGGAACCTAGGGCTGTCATGGATAAACGGCTCCGGAAATCCGCCTCGTTCCAAAAGATCCTCGAAGGCCTCTTGGTGAGACTTGGATCGCGAATCGAACTCCCCTTTTGTTAAGTCATCCAGCGATCGAATCTGAGTCGAATTCGCCACCAGCTCACCGACACTTAACGGGAGGAGGTGATAGGTGAAATGACGTCCCAGCAGAGAATCCTGCCCGCGTCGATAGACATTGAGTGCGGCGCTTCCGGTAACAATCCAATGGGCATCCGGTTCATGGGTGTCGAAAAGTCCTTTAAGCGTATTCTTCCATCGCTTGTATTTATGAATCTCGTCAAAACAGATCCGTTCTTTGGGCAAGATGGTCTTTCCCGGGAAAATCTCCGACAGGAGCTTCTTGCGATGGTCGGGAAGGTCCCAGTTGAAATAGTTTCGGCCTGGAACCGACCTCTCAAGAAGCGATTTCGCCAGCGTGGTTTTCCCGATCTGGCGGGGACCCGTCAGAAATACCATTTGGCGAAGTTCGACCAGATGCTGTTCCAAAAAGGGGCGAAGATAACGCTCCACAATAGCGACAAATACTCATGTAACTGAAAAAATGTCAAGTCAAAAATTCAGTGTATTGAATAAATGTCATATCCCTATCTCGCGTTCTCTCCTATCTACGGTGGTCGGATTTTGCCGGCGCCATCGGCGCGGCGCTTTGGGGGGCGTTTCGGCTCGCAAAACTGGGGGCGCACAACTGAACGGACTACTTCTCTTCCTAACTGGAAGGGAGCGCCGAAATTCCGGTTTTTGGCGGAAGTCGAAGAAACAAAACGCTCCGACGAAGCCAATTGCGCCAAAGGTGAATCCAGATCGCTGCGAGCCCGACAACGAGGACGAAATGAACGAGAGTACCTATTTGGATCATCGAATAATCCAGGGTTTTTTCCCAAACGAGAGCCATCGCTCCAGGGACGAAAAGCGAAAGATAGAAGAGGTCTTCATTCTTCATAACGGCGCTCAAGATTCCGGGGAGAGCGTACATGATGAACAAACCTAGAATGACGACTCCCTTGGCGCGTGTCCTGAAATAAAGACGGCAAATCTCGATCCACAAGGCGAACGAAGCAAACAATAAGAAAAAATTCGCCGAGGCCAGAATCGTACACCAGGGGTCGAGTCGGAAACTCCCGAAAGTTTGCGTGACCAACCCGGCCGTGGCGACAGAAGCCAGGACAACCGCGGTCGAAAAACCTCCCTGATGTATGACGTCCCAAATCGAAAGTCCCCGTGAGCGGATGGAAGCCACTCGAATGGCTTCGGGGTTCAAGCAGAACGGGGCGAGAATTGCCAAGCCAAGTGTCGAGAATGCACAATGCACCAAAGGTAGCGCACTTCTGGTGCCATAGCCCATGTTGGCTCCTGTCAGAAACTCCCCTCCCCACTCCTTCCAAATCAGTCCGTGCTGGAGAAAAACCACGATGGAATAAAGGATAAGAGCAGCATTCTTGGTAAATGCAGTGTCCGAGGGATTCGTGAGTTTCCGGACGGCGGCTCTCCAGAGAAAGACCGAGAATGTCAGCTGCACAATCAGCGTGTACGCGATCGGTGGAAGTGCCGTTGCAAATACTTTCGCGCTACGTCCCCACTCCCCGATTTCGTACTGACTAAAAGCAAGAAGGTGACTGATTGCATAAATGGGCAGCACGAAATTCGTAAGAGATAACTCCTTGGCCACCCAGCTCCAACTAGCGACACAAACCGCCAACAGCAAGAAAGCGATGCCCCCTTGTGGTTTTTGGCCGGCCATTCCGGGGAGGAACGCTAGGAGTCCAAACATCAGCGCAGATGAGAGCACCAAGACTTGTGTTTGAAGCCAAGTGGTCAGTGGCAACTCTCCCCATAGGCAGACGAGAAAGCCCGTGGGTACCAGGATCAGAGTCATATAGATTTCGCGCAATGGCGCTCCCAGCCAATATCCATGAACGAGTTCCGTCGGATAAAGGGGGGTCAGACGATTGGCATCCAGAAGCCCTGCTTTTCGTTCCTCGCTCAATACCCGGGCGATTTTGCTGAAGGCTCCGCCGACGAGAAGCAGGCCCTGCAATGCCAACAGCACAGAGTTAATGCCGTTCAGTTAAGCGGATAAAAGTTGTTGAAGGGGCCGGAGGATTTTGTAAGCTGAATGTGGAAACGCGAACGAATCATCAACCTTTCAAGGAGGAAAAGAAAATGACGCGTTCGCGGCGTAAACAAGAATTTATCAAGTATTCCAAGTAGTTTCAAGCAAAATCATCTCGTCGATCGAAAAAAAACACGAAACCGGAAGTTCAATCCGAAGACATTTTTTCTCGCGTTGGTGCATCTGATCGCGGGACGGAATCGGGAAGGATACGGCCATGCCCTGACCCGGACATGGGAAGATCTATCGCTTCCGTTCGTCGAGATTCCCGTCAAGAGTGCGCTCACGCAGGCCCGAGGGCGGATCTCGTTCCGGTTCTTTCGGGACATCTTCGAGGAACAAATTGAACAGTTTGAAGAAGAACGGCCGACGTACAAAGGGTTTCACATCTATGGGGTGGACGGCGATCAGATGTCGCTTCCGGCCGCGTCCGAGATTTTGGAGCACGGATATCGAGGCTATCCGTCGCCGGGGAAAAAGGAGACCTACTTTCCCCGGATGTACGTCACCCACGCGGTCGATGTGATGTCCGGCGTGAGCAAAGCGATTCGGTATTCTCCGCACAACGACGAACATCCCTTCGCCTGCCGACTGGCTCGAAGTTATGAGAAAAACAGCATCACGCTCTACGATCGGCTTCATCTCTCCGCAGAGCTGATTCGCGCCCATCATCAGGCCGGCAATCATTTCGTCGTTCGCTGCCGGCGAGGGGCCACGTTTTCCGAAGTGAAGACGTTTTTTCGAAGTCACCAACGAAACCTCGTGTTTGAGATGGACGGGATCCCGGTCCGTTTGGTCAAGGTTCGAAATCCGAAAACCGATCACGACGCGGTCTTTGCCACCTCGCTGCCGGTGGGTTTCCTCCGAAATCGAGAGATCCGGCAACTCTACGGCTATCGCTGGACGTGTGAAACCACGTTCCGGGATTTCACGTCCACGCTCAAAGCGGAACAGTGGCACGCCAAAACGCTCAACGGCATCTTGCAGGAATTCTATGCGGCGCTCTGGCTCATGAATTTCGCCAAGATCGAAATCTTTCGGAGAACGAAACCCCAGAAGGACTTCATGTGCGTCACGTACAAGAAGCCCAACTTCAAGTTGATCGTGGACTTTCTACGCGATCACTTCGCCCAAGCCCTGATCCACGTCTCACGTGCCTTCGAGTCTCGTCTTGATTTCCTGATCCAACGTACGATGGAACAACGAAAACATCTGCAGCGCTCATATCCGCGCCAGCTGCGCGAGGCTTCAACTCGCTACCCTCTCAACTCCCTTGTCAAACGGAGGGCTTAACTGAACGGCATTAAGCACAGAGTAATGCGCGATTCCGATCGATTTGTGGTCAAGGCCTTGCCGAAGGTCACTTAGGGCATTTGCCGCCGAGAGAAAGATGCATAGTCCAAGGAGACCGACAATGGATACGCCAGGCCAGAACCCTTCTCGATTTACCAACCGTTTCTGCGTCAGAAAAATAGGGTTGGAAAGCAGTTTCACATTACACTCCTGGCTCCGGACTCAAGAAAAATCTGCTCGAGATTTTGGACCCGCTCTCTCCATTCCGTGACCCTGACGCCCGCCCGAACTAACGAAGGAAGAATTTGATCCAGGGCCTCATCGTCTCCTGCAAAATCGAACGACGCGCGGTGTGCCTCGATCCTAAGATTTGAAACGCCGGCAAGATTCTTCAGGAGAGATTCCACGTCATGGTCCGAAGTGCGCCAAGAAAGGAGCATGCTTCGGCTTCCTTTAACGTTGGCCAATTCTCCGATTGGCCCGCTTAATATCAATTGGCCTCGTTCCATAATTCCCACGTTGTTACAAAACTCGGCTAGTTCCGTGAGAATATGAGAGGAGACCAGAATCGCCTTTCCCATACTCCGAAGCTGTAAGAGAAGTTTTCGAAGCTCGATTCTGCCCAGAGGATCCAAACCACTTGCGGGTTCATCAAGCAGAAGGAGTTTAGGGTCGTGGAGTAGGGTCTTTGCAAGCGTTAGGCGTTGTTTCATTCCTCTCGAAAGGCCGTCACAGAGTGCGTTTCTTTTCTCCGTCAACCAAGTCAGTTCAATGCACTCGGATATTCGCTTTCCCCGGTCTGGAAGGTCATAAGCTCGGGCAAAGTGGTCCAAGAATTCCATTACGGTCAGCTTGTCGTACACCGGTGAAAAATCAGGCATGAATCCGAACAATTGATTGGTGTCTCGCGGGTTGCGTGAGATCGGCTGGCCACAGATGTAGATCTCGCCGCGGGTACACTCTTGCAGCCCCGCGATGGCTCGCATGGTAGTGGTTTTTCCGGCTCCATTAGGACCAATTAAGGCGTACACATCACCCGCTTCGAGTTCCATCGAAAGGCCGTTCACGGCTATGACATCTGGAAAATCAACGCGCAGATCTTGAATCGATAGGAGAGGAGGCACTTCGGAATCATATCCCAATACCAGGTGAGCGCGAAGAACGGCGTTATCGGCGCGACGCTCTGGGGAGCGTTTCGGGCGAAGAAAATGAACCCTTCTCTGCCATCGTAGCGGGGATTTATGCGATGCCTGTCAGCCGTACTATTTACGGTATTAACACCGGGTCACTGGCGCCGCCTGAGCTGCCGCTACTTCCGCCTCACCGTCTGGAACGAAAACTTGCTGGGCTCCATCACATTGCCGGCCATGTCCATGGCACCTGTTACCTGAATTTCAATTGTCTTGTTGTATGGGAATTGTCCAAACCCGTCCGCCGTCACGATGTTTCCGTTGATCGTTACATGCCCCACCAAGGGTTCAGCACTCTTATTCCCAATCTTCATCGCGAAGAACAGACCGGAACACGGCGCAATCTCTTCGTCGAACGTCAGGGAAATAGCCGTATCGATGGCCACATTTGTGGCTCTGTTGGCTGGAGAGGTCGCTTCGAGTATTGGGGCGCTGGAATCCCGCGCTCCAGTCCCCAACAAGGAGACCAAGCCGTAATTGTAATTGGCAATTGAAATATCGTTCTTGCCGTCAGAGTTGATATCCGAAACCGCCAACCCCTGTGGATTAAAGTGGCTTTGATACGGTACAGCGTATGTCTCAAAGGGATTCAAGTTCCCACAAGAATCTTGTGTATAGATCGACACGGTATTCCAACCGCCGTTGCCGAGGACGACATCGGAACGACCGTCTCCATTCACATCGGCTACTTCGATGGCTTCAGGAATATGATAGGCGGAAAGCATTTGGACCGGCCCAAAGCTTCCTTCTTGATTTTGGATAAACAACCCGAGCCAGGAATTTGGAACGTTTCCTCCGATGCTCACGGCAATATCGTTTCGGCCGTCACCCGTGAGGTCGCCGATGGCTACGCCATGGGTCATGCTGGCCCATGAAGTTCCAGTTACATACTGGACGGGCGCGCCGAAGGACCCATCCGCCAATTGATGAATCACGACCAGATCCGCGAGTAAGCCCTGCCCGCGCATGAAGAGTATGTCGTCTAAACCGTCATGGTTAAGGTCGCCACAGTCAATCTCGTCGTATCCCGCATGTGCGATTGAAATCATCGTTTGCGGGCTCAGGGATTGTCTTGCCGGGTCCTGAAAGAAGATCGAAAGAAAATCAGAATTCCAATTCGATGCCACCGCGTCGAACAATAGATCCTCGTTGAGTCGACAGATTCTTACACTGTCGGGCCCCGCGCCCGCCGAGTGATCGATGCCGCTGTCCAGCGAATGCGCAACGTTTTGATGAAACACGCGCACGCTGTTCGTAGTAGAAGCGGCGACGATAACGTCGGTCAGTCCGTCTCCATTCAGATCGCCTGTGTCGATGCCACGGACCGTGGCGCTGGCGGTGTCGTATTTCGCCGATTTGACCAAATGACCCACGTCGTCTTGGAGAAAAAGATGTATTTTCTTGTCGTTGTCCGGATCAAAGTATGAAGAGGTTCCGACTACGACATCATTCTTTCCATCCGAATTAACATCGCCCGTAGCCACAACTTCGGCCCACGATCCGGTGGATTGGTAGGAAAAGGATTCAAACAACGGCCCGGCGCTCAGCTCCGCTTGCCGGGTCGAACGATCGTTGGATCCGCGAAACCCTTCATCGGAATAACGAGTCGGGTTTCCGTTCGAATCGAATAGAGGATGACCAAAGAGATCCAAGCTCTCTTCCGGGACCGGATTCAATGAGTCCACACTTTTTGAGTCGGTAGAGCCTGAAGAAGAATCGGTCCTGTGCTCTCCGCAAGCCGCCAAAGTACATACCGATAGTCCAACGACAAGATACATTCTTAGTGTTTGCATGAACATCCTCCAAACCCCTAACGTGAACAATACTGCTACGCCCTACTGCAACGCACGCGCCAGATTCTCAGTCTCTAAAGAATTGAAGAATCCTGAGGAGTTTCAGCAAGATTCAAGCCGCTGAAAACCTGCTCGCCGCTACTGAAGTTACCGGTGAGTCGTTACTTAATTTCAATTTCCAGCACAGCTCCTTGACCGGCGGGGGAATCGACCCCCCTATCGGGGATTGCCATCCGCATCCCTTCGACAAAAAACAGCGCATAAGCTTCAGACGCAATGCCTAGATCAGGTTCCACTTATTGCAGTTGGACGACAGTCGGAGGCTATTGAAGCACTTGGTCTTCGCGGCCGAGGAACCGATGCCCTACGAATCCTTCGACTTTAGCCAGGTCCGAGAAGAATCCAACGCCGATTTCGATCAACGAATCGCCGGGTAACGCATTCTCTTATTCAAAGTCCGGCGAATCCGCTCAAGTTCATGCCCCGAGTGAGCCTCGGCTCTCTCAATCCTCCCCTATTTCCCGCTTCTCCATCCTCGTTCGTCTCCCTTTTCACATCGGTCGCGTCTATATTCCCTCCCAACCCCCGGGCTTCATCCTTCCGTACAATCCTCCCATTCTTGAAATTTCCTTTTAGGTAAGGATTGCTGCCGACGCTGGACGGCGACTTCAACGGCGACGGCTATGCCGACGCGTTGTACGCCCGTGACCGGCGGCAGCTCTCGTTCCTTCTTCAAAAACCGAACGCGGGGGGGATTTTTCCCTCCTCTCCGTCGGGAACGTACGATGTAACGGTTCCCCGGCTCATCCAAATCGGCGATCTCACCGGCGATGGAAAGAGCGACGTCGTTCTCTTCGACCGCCGCGCCTCAGGGAATCAAAAATTTACGGTACTTCTCAACGCTGGCAGGCTTTAACAATGCCATGTGAAAGAACCAGGATCAGAAGTCTGGACACGCGTTTTGCGTTTCACTGTATGATAGGTTTCTTCTTGCCTCCACCCGGGGGTGGGGAAGAAGAGCAAGGAGCAGCCCCGATCGTAACTGTTACTGAGTTGGACGAGGCGGAAACATTTCCTGCCGCATCAAAGGCGACCACCGTATACATGTATGAAGCATATGTGCCGCATGTTACGGGGGGTCGGACGGTAAGATCTTGATAGGTCGTGGAAGGACCGATTTGAGCAATCTGGTATCCGTTTCTACTGATCCTGTAGCCGCCAACATTCGTATTGTCAGTTGAAGGACTCCACGCCAGATCTACTTCGTTTTGGAGAACCCGCGTCGGTGCCAGATTTGATGGGGCTGAGGGGGGGAGTTGATCCGGCGTCGTAACGGTTATGCTTGCAGTTTCCGTCATGTTGCCCGATGAATCGTAGGCTCGTGCTTTGATCGAATGCGTACCTGGAACGTCGGAAATTGTGTCCCAGGATGCTTTATAAGTACCGTCAACGTCACGCGTGGCGGGGATAACCGTCGTATCTTTTACAAACTGAACCGACGCGACCGACACGTTATCTGACGCAGATGCCGTTAATGTTGCGGCGCCTGTGAGGGTGGAGCCGTTGGTCGGGCTTAATAGCGCTATGGTTGGAGGCGTCTTTTCGCCGACAAAGAATGAGATGGGAGCGCTCGCACCAACGTTGCCAACTTTATCTACGGCAGTCACATAAATTGTTTGATTTCCCAAAGGCAAATTCAAGGAAGTGACGAACGGTGGCCCGTAGACTGGGCCAACATATGTTCCGTCCCCTTTATAGAAATATGTATACCGAATTCCGTATGCATCCGACGCATTGGCGGTGATCACGACGGGATTGAATACGATGGATTGGCTTGCGGGGGACGTAATTGTTACTTGAGGTGGAGTTAGATCTAGGGTCACTGTGCCTTCAGAAGAAGTGGCTTGATTTCCAGCCGCATCGTACGCAATGGCCCGAAAGGTGTGTATTCCAGCTGTCTCGTTTCGTGTGTCCCAATCGAAAGCAAACCAGTTGGTGTTGGTGCTACTTGCGTACAGCGAAGGAGTGGTATCGACAGCGATTGGAGTCGGGTCGGAATCTTTAAAGAATTCCACGCGCACTGCATCTACGTTGTCGGAAGCAAGGGCCCCTACGCCATTTAATCCTGGGCCAACGACATTAACGAATTGTTCTCCAATGTAGGTACCGGGGACTTTGACTGAAACGGTCGGAGGCGTGATGTCGGCCACTCCTACGCTTACGGTGGCGCTTGTGCTCGTGTTGCCTCTCATATCGATCGCCTGGGCATAAATAGATCGCGTTCCAGGTGGAACATCCAACGTCAGCGAATATGGGGACGTCGGATCACATCCCTTACGGACAGAATCGACATAAAAACAAACTGCAGAAATGCCGCTTTCATCCGACGCCGTTGCGGACATCAGAATTGGATCGTTTATGGAAGAACCGTTGGTCGGTGACGTTAGTGTGACAGAAGGCGGAGTCGTATCCGTTTGTACGGGTGCAACGTTCACTGGCAAAATGATTTGATCTTGCGACCCTGTCGCATCCCTGACGGTGACATAGATCGCGTTTGGACCGGGCGTTATGAACGTGCAGGAACCGGTGCTTGAAGGGGACTCATTCCAGTAGATCCCCGGCCCGCATTGAAAGTAATATTTCAACGCGCCGCCGTCTGGATCGTAGCTTGCGCTTGCATCTAGATTGATCGTAAGCGGGATCGGGCCGGAGAGGCGGTCGGCCGTCACATTTGCCAGCGGAGGTTGCCCGGTCGCGCCCCCGACAGAAACCACAACGCTGTCGCTCGTAGAGACATTTAGCTCCCGATCCACCATGAACGCCCGAAGGCGATACATGAGTGGCCCGTCCAAGACCAAGCTGAGAGAGTTATTCCCGATCGTTGAGGAACGAACCCATCCGTTGTCAAGCGTCCAGTATACGGTTCCGCCTTCCGGATCACTTGCGGCGAGCGAGAATGTGAA
>DATDPG010000051.1 GCA_035292885.1 Bdellovibrionota bacterium
CACTCTTGTCCAAAACAGCTTGAAGATTTTTGAATCGGAAGGCCGATAAAACCTCGCGCCGGCGAAGAAACTCATTGCATACACCAACTCCTCGTCGCCGTTGCGTCCTTCTTTTCGTCTGGAGAATTTCTTAAGATCTCATGGGTTTTCAGGAACGGCCGACGAAAAGAAGGTTTTTGAAAACCGCTTCTTGACGTTCCTCGTCAAGAAGCCTGCGACGGCGCCCTTTGGTTCGAGATCGCAAGGCGCTTACCTCGCCGGAGCAAGAACACTTCTGACGTTGGGACATTGTTCTTTCAGACCCGAGACGAAAGAGAAGACGTCCTCCTCGCCCGGAAGTAAATTCCTTTTGCCCAGTTCATCACAACCAGACCAGGAGGACGAGTCATGCTACGGACGGCGAGTTTGTTCAGTCAACTTCTTCAACACTTTCCGCGGAACGAGTTCCAGATCTTAGTCAAAGAGCACCGAGCGGAATGGCGAGCCAAGGGGTTCTCCTGCTGGAGCCAGTTTATCGCAATGTTGTTCTGTCAGATGGCTCGCGCGGATTCCCTGCGGGAGATTTGCAACGGCTTATCGTGTTGTTTGGGAAAATTGGTTCACCTCGGAGTCGATCGTGCGCCCAATAAGTCGACGCTCTCCTACGCGAACGAGCATCGTCCGGCCGGCCTGTTCGAGAGGCTGTTTTGGATGGCCCTCCAGCGCTTTCGATCCGAGGAAGGGGTGGGTCAACGTAAGCAGAAGTTCCGATTCAAAAATAAGCTCTTGTCGTTAGACTCCACAACGATCTCGCTCTGCTTGGCCTTATTCCCCTGGGCGGAGTTTCGGCGGGCCAAGGGAGGTGTCAAGGTCCACGTGCTCTTGGACCACGACGATTACATGCCCGCCTTTGTCCATATCACCAACGCCAAGATCCACGATGTTCGGATCACCCGGTATCTCTCCCTCCCGGCCGGCTCCATTGTGACGGACGATCGGGGATACAACGACTACAAGCTTTTCGGGACGTGGACGGAGCGCGGAATCTATTTCGTTACGCGGATGAAGGAAAACGCCGTCTACGAAGTGATCGAGAAACGAAAGGTTCCCAAACGCAGCAACATCCTCTCCGACGAAATCATTCGATGGACCGGATTCTACGCCCAAAAACACTGCCCGCAGGCTCTGCGGCGAGTCACGGTATGGGATGAGGAACATCAGAGGGAACTCGTCTTCGTCACCAACCATCTGACGTTTGGCGCCACGACGATCTCCGCGATCTACAAAGATCGTTGGGAGATCGAACTCTTCTTCAAGGCGCTCAAGCAGAACTTGAAAATCAAAACCTTTGTGGGAACCAGCGAAAATGCCCTGCGGATCCAGATTTGGACAGCCTTGATTGCCATGCTGCTCCTCAAGTGGTTGCATCATCTCTCCAAAGCTCGCTGGTCCCTTTCCAATCTGGCGTCGATGTTGCGGCTGAACCTCTTTACCTATCGGGATCTGCGGGACTGGCTCGACAATCCCTTTCAAACACCACCGCTGACTCCGCCTTCCGTTCAGCTCGGTCTTCCCCTGCCGTTTCTTGGACAGCCGATAACAGCGTAAGGGGGGACCCGGATCAGAAAAACACAAAATGTCGCCCGGAAAAGGCTCTCCTATGCGGGGTCAGTCGTTAAACCTGTCCTGTTTTGGACAGCAGTGAGTTAGTGGCTTTCGCGATTTCGTTGCCGTCGCCGTCGAGGAGCGAAAACGACGTCTTCGGAATCGACTCGACCCGCTGATTTTTCAGCCGAACGGAGACGGCATTTTCGTCTGCTTTAACGACAATTCCGAGCGAGCCGTTCACATACTTGAATCCCGGGTCGTTCATCCGGATCATGACCAGCGCGGACTCCTTGATCTGCAAAATCTCCGGAATGGGGGCCTGTTTTTTCAGCGATTCGATCGCGCGCGGCTCCCCCGAATATTCGGTCGGAAATTCCCTCAATGGTTTTTTGATGCCGGCAAGACGTTCGCGATTGATTCGTTCGGCCATTTCGCGTCGGGGAAAGAGGTACGTCGTGTCCGGCCGATTCATTCCTTCTTCGAAATCGACTTTTCGATTCAGATACGTCTGCACGTCGTCGTTTATAATACCGTCGCGGACATAATTGAGAATCCGGGTGTAATCCCGATCCTGCGACCGGACGATTGTTTTCAAAACGACCGGGACGAATCGCGATTGCCGCCACGACTCATCGAGAAAGGCCCATTCTTTGGCTTGCCCGCCGGGGTTTACCGGGGGAAGTTGGGCGAAATCCCCCACGGTGATCACGCGCGCCCCACCCCAGGGCGCGTGAATTTTCCTCGCCCGGCGGCAAATCGCTTCGGCCGCGCGCAACGTCGAACCGGAGATCATCGAAATTTCATCCAAGATAAAACCTTCGATCTTTCGAAGCCTTTTCACGACCCGTTTGCTCTCCAGCGCCCGTTCGACCGTTTTCTCAATTCCCCCTTCCATAATGCCCAGGCCGAAAAAGCTATGAAACGTGCGCCCGCCGACGAGAACGGCGGCGGCGCCCGTGCTGGCGACGATGGGAAACGTTTTACGGTCCTTGTCTCTAAGAAATTGGCGGATCAAGAAACTTTTTCCGCTTCCGGCGACCCCTGTAACAAAATGATTGTTCCGGCTGTTCGTAAGCTCTCGCAGCGCTCGTTGCTGGCAGGGGCTCAGGTCATGCACCGTTCCGCGCCTTGCGTTTGGAGGAGAGTTCCAGATCGGCGTACGCCGCCACCTCCACCAATTGCTCCAGCGGTGCTTCGAGGCGGGGGTCCTGATGGCTCTGGAGGACCACTTCCTTCGCGAAGAGCATCGCGAGGTAGCGGAGCCGGAGGGCGGGGCGATCCGCGAGCGCCCGGTATTCCAGATGGCCGGCGTTCACTTCCCACCGGCCGCTCACCACGCGCGAACGCCACGGGGCTCCCGGCTGGCTTACAAACTCAGGCTCCGGGATTCCTTCTTTGGAGCGGCGGCTGTAGATCTCTTCGAGAACCTCCACGGCGACCTCCGCCCGCGCTTCGCGACCTCCTCCCCGTGCGATCACCGAAAGCGTTCCGGCTCCGGGCCGGTCGGAAGCTTCGAGCGTGGCCCGTCCGATCCCTTCGTCCATCGTTTCCTCAACGAGGACAGCGGCGGTTCCCGAGACCGCCCAACGGAATTCGACGGCTTCCTTTATCGCCTGTCCTTCGGAATCGAGGGGAAGCGCACGGATATTTTTCCGGCCGCCGCAGACGATCTTCACGGTTTCCGGTGAGATCCGGACTTTTTCCAGCGGTCCGGGCGGAAGAAGCGTGGCGGCGGAAACATCGAACGTTTCGTCCTCGCGTTCGGGAGGAGGAAGTTCGGTTGCAACCGCATCGTTCGTTTCGCTTCCGCCATTGCCATCCGGGGCGCCGGTCAACGTAAGATCGGTGACGGGGAGAAGGGCGTAGCGGGGGCGATGCCGGTAGAAGTCGCGAAACGCCCGCTGGAGATCCCGGATGAGCGAACGATCCTGCTCTTTGGAGCGGTGATGTTCGAGGCTTTCCAGGACGCCCGCGAGGACCGGTTCGAATTCGATGAATGCTTTGGCGAACGCTTCGGCCGCATCGTCGACGGCGACGCCCCGGCGGCTTCCGGGCGCGACGGCAAACCCGGAAAAATCGACGAACCCCGAGAGGCGCGGGTCGGTCCAAGGGGGATGGTCGAGACCGAGCGCCCCGAGTTCGTGGAAGCCTTGGGCTACAAGGCTTCCCGAAGAATAGATTCCGATTCCCAGTCGTTCGCCGTTCCCGTCATTCTCGCCGGAAAAATAAAACTCCATCCGGATCTCCGGGTATCCGGGCACGGGGAGGGGGCCGATTCCCGAAAGACGTTCGCCGAGAAAACGGGGAGGGCGGACGTGAATCGGCTTTTTCGCCGCTCCTCGCGCCATCCGGTCCTCCACGACAAGCTCCACCTCTCTTGCGAGGAGCTGACCGCGAAGTTCGGAGGAGAGGAAATCGGCCATCCGCCTTCCCACGAGTGCGCCCATCGCACCGGTGTGAAGTCCGAGGACGATCACTTCCGTGAACTTCTCTCCCAGGGAAAGTCGCCCGCGCAACGGCTCGATCAGAAAATCGGGCCGGTCCCGATAGAGAACCAGCCGGTACGGGGGCTGACCGGGGAGGAAACTGCGCATCTCGAGCATCTGACCGAGGCTCCAAAAGCCGAGCAAGCCGATCCCGTACTGACCTTGCGTCAGGAGAGCGAGGCGTTCTTGAGGGGAAAGCGAGCGCTTTCGGCTGTGGCCGATGTGCGTGGCGATGTAACGAAGGGCGTCCGGCCGCTCCATCTCGGGGATGACCCCCGAGCCATCGTCGAAAACTTTAAGACAAGGAACCCCCTTTTCGCGCACACGGACCACGCGGATCCGGCGGGCGCCGGCATCGAGACTGTTCTGAACCAGCTCCGCCAGAGCTTTGCGCGGGTCCGGCTGGCTGAGCGCGAGCCAGCGGATCAGTTCAAAGGGGTCGTGCGCCCGTACCCGGCCGCGCAGGATGTCCCGGTCTTTTTTGGATTTTCTTCGGGGCTTAAGCCTCGGGTTTGCCTCGGCGGTATTCGGAGTGGCCATGTTCACGCCGCCAGCTATCACAGCGACCCGGAGGAGTCCACCCGCCGACCCCGCAGTTTCATTTTGCTTTCTCGGGATGCGAAGGAATGGTAAATCAGTTTTGAATTTTTCTGGGAGGCGCGGTTGTGGAATCCGTGATCGCTGAGGAACTGAATTCATTCCGGCGTGTGGTGAAGGGGAAGAACAAGGTCCAGCCGCCGAAGGTCACCCGCCTGAAAAAACCGGAAGGGATGGCTTTGGAAGAATGGCAGATCGCGCTTCGGCGCGACTACGGGCGCGAACAAAAGTTTGGGCTGAAAAACCTCGGGAGCGATCCGATTTTTTCCGAGTTTTCCGTGACGAACCCTCAGAGCGGCGGAACTTACCGCGTCCTGATCCGCGGGAGAAATCCCGGCGACAACTACTGCTCCTGCCCCGACTTTTCGGTCAACACGCTCGGGACGTGTAAACATATCGAGTTCACGCTCGCCAAGCTGGAGCGGAAACGTTCCGGCCTCGCTCTTCTCAAGCGCGGATTCCGGCCCGAGTACTCGGAGGTCTACCTTCGCTACAACGCCAAGAGGGAGGTCGCATTCCGACCCGGCGCGGCCTGCCCGCCGGCGTTACTCAAAATCGTCCGGCGGTATTTCGATGGGCAACAGATCCTCAAACCCGAAGCGTATGTCCGGTTCGAGAAATTTCTCAAGGAAGCCCAGGCCGCCGGAGCGGAGCTCCGCTGTTACGAAGAGGCGATCGGCTACGTGGCCCAGGTGCGGGACGAGCAAAGGCGCCGCAGGCTCATCGATGAAGCCTGTCCCGAAGGAATTCAAAGTCCGGCGTTTCTGAATCTGATCAAAGTTCCGATGTATGAGTACCAGCGGGAGGGGGCTCTTTTCACGGCCAAGTCCGGGCGTTCGCTTCTCGCCGACGACATGGGTCTGGGCAAGACCGTCCAGGCGCTGGCCGCGGCGGAAATCCTGGCCCGCACCGTCGGGATCCAACGGGTTCTCGTCGTCTGCCCCACGTCGCTCAAGCACCAGTGGAAACAGGAGATCGAGAAATTCACGGAACGAAGCGCGGAAGTGATCGAGGGGGCGCTTGCGGTCCGATCGAAAGGCTATCGGAGCGAGACGTTTTACAAGATCACGAACTACGACGTCATCCACCGCGATCTTGAGCTAATTCACGCCTGGGAACCGGACCTGATCGTCCTCGACGAGGCGCAGCGGATCAAGAACTGGAAAACCCGCACAGCGCAAAACGTGAAAAAGCTCCGCTCCGAATATGCGATCGTCCTGACCGGCACGCCGCTCGAAAACCGCCTGGAGGAACTTCATTCGATCGTCCAGTTCGTCGACCGGTATCACCTGGGCCCCCTGTTCCGTTTCCTGGACGAGCATCAGAGCACCGACGAGTTGGGAAAAGTGACCGGATACCGGAACCTTTCGAAGATCTCACAGACGCTCAAATCGGTCCTCCTCCGCCGAAACAAAAAAGAGGTCCTGACGCAACTCCCGGAGCGGATTGATAAGAATTTCTTTGTCCCCATGACGGAACCGCAGATGCAGCACCATGATGACAACCGCGACATTGTCGTACGGATCGTCGCGAAGTGGAGGCGGTACAAGTTTCTCTCCGAAGCGGATCAGCGCAGGCTGATGATCGCCCTTCAGTTCATGCGGATGTCGTGCAACAGCACGTACCTTTTGGATAAGACAACGGATTTCGGAGTTAAAGCCGACGAATTGGTCTCCCTGCTTGGGGAGATCTTCGAGCGGCCGGACGCGAAGGTCGTGGTCTTTAGTCAGTGGGTTCGGACGCATGAAATCCTGGAAGGGAGATTCAAGGCCCGGAAATGGAAGTACGTTTTGTTTCATGGAGGTGTGCCGGGCCGGAAACGAAAAGACTTGATCCAACAGTTCAAGGAGGATCCCGACTGCCGGGTTTTCCTGTCGACGGACGCCGGCGGCGTCGGACTCAATCTGCAAAACGCCTCGGCCGTGGTGAACATGGACCAGCCGTGGAACCCGGCGGTCTTGGAGCAGCGGATTGGCCGTGTTCACCGCCTGGGGCAGCACCGTCCGATCCAGGTCGTGAATTTCATCGCCCAGGGAACGATCGAACATGGGATGCTGAACCTCCTCCGGTTCAAGAAGTCGATGTTTGCCGGCGTCCTGGACGGCGGGGAGGACGAAGTTTTCCTCGGCGGTTCGCGGCTCAGCCAATTCATGGAGACGGTGGAGAACGTCTCCGGAGGCATTCCCGCCCCCATGCCGCGCGAGACGGGCAACGGCGCCGAGGCAGCACAAGCGGACGATCCGACACCCGGAGACGGGAAGGGCGAAGCGGCCGCCGTCGGAAAGACTGCGCCCGCGCGAAAGGACCGCCTCGCGGGACAGCCGATGTCGGACCAGGAGGTTTGGGCGAAAACCATCTCAGCCGGTCTTTCCCTCCTCCAACGGTTCGGCGAGATCCTTCAAACAACCGCGCATCCATCTTCAGACAAGGCGCCCTCCGAGCGATCCACGCCGCTGATCGCCCGCGATGAAACTACGGGCGAGCCGTTTTTGAAATTGCCGGTGCCCAAACCGGAGGTTCTGCAAAAAATAGCCGATCTCCTCGCCGCGTTCACCACTCCGACGCATGGCTCGCCATCGGCATAGAGACCGGGAGAAGTCAGAGCGGCAGCGGTACTTGAGACGCAAACGCGAAGAAAAAAGCGTTTCTCTTCGACCAAGAGGTGTCGCGTTCTCTGGGACAAGTAGATCGGGAAGAGTGGGAATTCGCACTTTCGATTCATGGCGGGAACGTCGCTCAGGCGGCTCGACAGTGCGGACTGGATGGGATCCCGACCAGCGCCAAGGCCCTTTGGGGGCGATCGTCCGAAGAGGCGGCTGGAACTTATCGGAGATGGCGGGATCGGGTGAAGAAATAGGCTTTCGCTTCGAGCCGACGGTCTGGTGGCCCATTTGGGACGAGATCCGGCGCTGGTTTGACGAAAATCCGAAGACGTTTTGAGGCCGCAAAAGTTGCGCCCGAGGAACCGTCGCAACTTTTGCAGTTAGCCCTGCTCGTTTGAATTTCGTTGCCGACTCGCGACGCCTTGCCTTTGACGAGCAACCTCGTGCCAGGCTTCGCATGTCACTGCGGTTGCGCCGGCCTTCGGCCCGAGGGGAGCGGGACCGCCAATGAACGTAGAACGGCTCGGGATTTATTTTAGCGGGGGCTAAATGTGCCCGGCCGCGCGTGAGTTCCGCCAGAACAATTAGTTGTATAAATTAATAATATTAAATATTTAATAATGTATTGCACTAATTACATACTCGGAGTAAAGTAAGACATCATGTTTAACTTCGAACAGATTTTGCGCGAGCTGGATGAACGCATTGAAAAGGAGAATGAGCGGAGACGGGCTGACGAAATAACTTCATATCCGAAAATGAAAATTCTGCTTCTGGGTCAAATGGGCCTCTTTGCTCATCCGGACGAGTTGGAGGCGAAATTACATCTTGTTGGAACCGCGGACGTAGACGCGAAAATCCAGGCGGAGTACAGCCTGGTGCAGCTGTTTGAAAAAGTGTTGGAAGCTTTTGGGCTGGAATACGATCGGGACAGCCATCTTGTTTGGGTTCCGCCTGAGAGTACCCAAATCACAATTTTTGAGACTCCGCGTTTGAAGTGTGACGTTGTGAATCCTCTCTATTTGCTGACGTCGAAGGCCATAAAAGCAAAAGAGAAGAACAGAATATTGATCAAGCAGGCATTAAAAATATACGGACGAGAGCTGGAAAGTCTCATTCGACAACATGGTGGCGATCCGAACTACTTCAAGAAATAATGAATTGAAAAAATGACAAACGAAATCGACAGAAACTACCAAAATCGAAGAACAAAGCGCGTGCTGGGTTTCCTTGCAGCAAAGGGATTATTGATTGTTCCGTGGGTTAAAGCGCGACCCACAGGCAAGTTGCGGGTTCCAGACGTGCTTTGGGTTGCGAAAAATGTCGAGCCAAGAGTGTTGGAGGTTCTGCCTGCGGCACTCCTTCATTTCCCGGCGGCTTTCCTGCAAAAGGACCGGCTACCGAAAGATGTGAGAGCGGTACTTGCACAAATCAAAAAAGGAGAGAAGGCCGATCGAATGGTGCGAGGCATTCCATTCAAGAATTTTCAGCGATGGACTGAGAGAATACTTCCGGATCGGAGAACGAAGCCACTTTCACGTCAAAGGCGAATCACAAAATCGTTCCGGTTTCCTCAGCACATTGCTGAGGGCATTCGTCAGCAAGCCTCGTTGAGAGGCCTAGGAGAAAGTCAGTACCTCGAAAGCCTGGTTCGCAAGGATTTGGCACCTTAAATGAGAGAATACGTGGTTCGAGCCGACGGTCTGGTGGTCCAAACTGGCCAAAGTTCGAACGTTTTTCAATGAAAATCCGGATGGATTTTGAGGCCGCAAGGGCCGCGCCGGAGGAACCGTCACGGCCCTTGCAGTTCGCCCTGCTCGTTTGAAATCTTTCGCCAATTCGGAACGCCTTGCCTTTGATGAGCAACCTCGTGCCAGGCTTCGCCTGTCACTTCAGTTGCATTCGCCCCGAGGGGAGCGGGACCAACCTAATGGCAAATGGCTCGGGACTTATTATAGCGGGGGCTTAAGGTGCTCTCGCGGATATCATCATGGGTAAAGAATTTAGAACAAGAGTTAGGTCAAGCCGCTGCGCGTGCTGAGGTGCGGAAGCGTTTCGGAAGAGACCTCAACTTTCTCGATGCGTGGTACACGTCCATCGCTGTCTGTGCATTCAGCCAAAAGTCAGGGGACATGCCGAATGCAGCGCCCAGTTTCAACGCCATCTCAGCTGTGACCGACGTTCGGCCGTTGACGATCCGGTTTACCACCTTAATGTCACACCCCAAATGCTGCGCCACTTGTTTTTGAGAGAGGCCTAGCGGTTTTAGAAACTCCTCGGAAAGAATCTCCCCAGGAGTCGTCGGCCTTCTTTTCACAACAAACATTTTTTACCCTCCTACCCGTGATAATACGTCACACGTACGTCCACCGGACCTAATGCGGACCACCGAAAAACAATCCGCCACTGATCGTTGACGCGAATACTGAACAAGCCGGTCAAACTTCCTTTCAGGGCCTCCAACCGATTGCCGGGCGGTGATCTGAGGTCGTCCAATCTTGCTGCGTAGTGCAACATATCCAACTTTCGCTTGACGATGCCCTTGGCGTTGGCCCATTTGACGCCTTTGTCGACGCGCCCGGTTTCGAAGAATCGCCGGCACGGGTCGTCGGCGAATGACTGAATCGGCATCGCCGATTTTATACCACATATTGGTATACCTAGATAAGGTAATAATAACAGTTTTTGCTAAACTGTGTCTAGGCTCGAGGGAGTTTGAAACGTGTTTACAAGATGTGTGGCTCGAACAGGACCGCTCAAAGCAAATGATCCATAATTCCAAAGCCTTAGCTGGGCGGGCCTTAGTCTACCAACATGATTTTACGGTTTGGTGGAGCTGAACGGGATCGAACCGTCGACCTCTTGAATGCCATTCAAGCGCTCTCCCAGCTGAGCTACAGCCCCATCGGCGGAAAGAGTTAACATTGAACTTTCGAAGAATCAATTTGGCGTTGTCTTTGTTGTCGCTGGGAGAGCGCTGAAGACGCGGTTTATTATACGTGGGGCCCTCCATCGCGTGATCGCGATGGCTCCTCCCAGGGCAGCTGAGCTACAGCCCCATCGGCGGAAAGAGTTAACATTGAACTTTCGAAGAATCAATTTGGCGTTGTCTTTGTTGTCGCTGGGAGAGCGCTGAAGACGCGGTTTATTCAGCTTAGCTGCAGTTCGACGTCGTGATCGGAGTTAGCGGCTCTGGCGGGCCTTTTCTTGCATCTCGATCTTTTGGGCGTCGATGCGTTCGGAAAGCCGATCGATCTCGTGAATCAATCCGTCGATCTCCGGCGAAACCAGACGGCCCGATTTGCAGAGTCGGTAGGTTTCCTCTCCCAAAGTGCGGTAGAGGGTTACCCGATCCCGCTGCATCCGCGCGGTGTTGAATTTGATTTTTCCAACCCGCGAGACTTTCAGAAGCCCTTCGCGGCCGCGTTCCAGAGCCTCACGAGCCTTGGACCACGCTTTGTCTCTGCGCGAATCGGTCGAAGGGGATTTCGGCGCGTCGGCCATGGACCGTACCCTAACAGGCACCGGGCGGCGGATCAAGCCGCGGCGTCTGAAACGGTGCCTTCATAATAGTTTCGAAAGTAGATCGCCGCGGACCAGAGCGCGAGAGCAAGAGCGGCGTAAAGCAAGACGCCTCCGAGTTCCATCCATTCGATCCCCAGCCAACGATTCTCCGGGCCGAGCAACAAAAAAGCGATCGCAAATCCTTCCAACCAAGTTTTGATTTTTGCGCTCAGGATGGAGGGGATGAAGATTCCTTCACTTCCGGCCAAGCTCCGAAGGCCGCTGACGGCGATTTCGCGACTTAACAAAAGAATCGCCGTGATCACTTGCACGCGGTGCAGATGAATCAACATCAAGAGGGCCGCGAGAACGAGGAGTTTATCGGCCATCGGGTCCATGATCTTTCCCAACCGCGTGATCGTCTTTGTCCGCCGCGCGATCATCCCGTCGAAAAAATCGGTCCAGAAAGCGAATCCGAACAGCGCCGCCGCCCAAAAGTCGTTCCACGCGGTATTCCGCCCATAGACAAGCGCCACGACGGCGGGAATCGCGACGATTCGGATGGCCGTTAATGCATTCGGTAAATTGTAGACCCGACTAGAGGGGATTGGGCTGCTGTTGATCGGCGAGGACATCGTGCGGGAAAGTGACCGGCGTAAGCTCCTGGAATCGGTCGTAATACTTTCGCACCTTCTTCACGTAGTCAACCGTCTCGGGAAAGGGGGGCACCCCTCCGTACTTTGTGATCGCCCCGGGTCCCGCGTTGTATGCGGCCACGGCAAGTTCCACGTCCCCTTGAAACTGTTCGAGGAGTTGCTTGAGGTAGCGAATCCCTCCCCGGAGGTTTTCTTTCGGATCGTGGGGGTTGAAGACTCCCAACTGCTCTGCGGTCGTGGGCATCAGTTGCATCAAGCCTCGGGCCCCTTTTTTCGAGACGGCCATCGGGTCGTATTCGGATTCGGCTTTGACCACCGCCTCGATGAGGGAAGGAGTGACGTTGTACTGCGAGCTGTAACGTGAGATCAATTTCCGGAGTTCTTCCCGAGGAATCCGGATGGCCGCAATACGGAACGGGTCTTCGTTTCGAAGCTTATAAATGGAGAACTGAGCATGGTCGGGCGGTTCATCCGCGAAGTGAATGGTTCCGTCGGCGTCGGTGAACGTAAAAAAATCGGCCCTTACCGGTCCCGACAACAGGACCAGGGCGAGGGGCATCAGAGCCGAAAATTTCTGAAAGAGTGCGGTCATCGAGGATAAAGTCTTATCAGCGGAACTTTCGTAATTATTCTAGCAAAGATTGCAATTCGGCGGAACAAGTTTAATCTATTGAAATTATACTATATTTTATGGTAAATTTCGGGTCTTTCGGACAGGGGAAGGTGCTTCGTCGAAAAAGCGACTATTTCTTATTTTAAGTTGCGGTTGGGTCATTCCTCCCAGGTGTCTACGACGCCGTCATAATTGAGATCCCGGGCTGTTCTTTGAAGTTTGTCTTGAGCGTAATACATCCATTCATCCGGTTTCCCGTCGCCGTTGGTGTCCCGCTCAACCCGCGCCAGAGCGCCTTTCTCAAAAAAACGCCAGGTGTCCATCTTTCCCGAGAAGTTGTGGGAAGATTCGATTCTGACCAGCGCCCCATCAATATAGTGTTCGATAAGGTCATTTCGACCGTCAAAGTCCAGGTCCAGGGTGAAAAGAAGGGGCTTCCCTTGAGCGAATTTCTTTTGAAAATCGACCTTTCCATCTCCGTTTAAGTCAACTTCTTCTCTAACGATTTCAGAGGGTTGCCCGTTCTGGCCTTTCTTCAACCACCGCCAGGTATCCGGCCGGCCGCGCCGAGCGACGTCCAGCTTAACAAACTCGAGTCCTTTCTCAGGTTCTTTGGAGGTCACGGGCTTTGGACCCGTTGCAGAACTGCATCCATGGCCGAACAGCGCTACAAGGGCGAGCGCCCCGAGGAGGTGCTTAGTGTTGACAATATATATATGGGCACGTAATGTCATTCTCATTGCTACGGTGGTGGGAGCTGATTTTTCCTAAATCGATTGGGGCCGCTCATGTCGCGTAAAAAAATATCCACAACGGTTTATATCACTGAAGACCAGAACGAGAAGCTAAAGCTTCTCAACAAGAAAACCAAAGTACCGGTCGCAGAGTTCATACGCCAGGGAATCGATATGGTTTTGGAACGGTACAAGAACCAGATCCCCGGCCAAATGTCTTTCACCTAAAAAATGTCCCGATATGTCGTTACCGGCGGGGCTGGGTTCATCGGCTCGCACCTTGTCGAACGTCTTTGGTCAAATGGCCACGAGGTCGTGGCCATCGACAATCTTATGACCGGACGTATCGCGAATCTCGATGGGCTCCGCGGAAAAACCCGGTATCAATTTGTCGAGGCCGACGTTTCCGATCGGTTTCCAGACGTCGGAAAAGCCGATGGGGTGTTTCATATGGCGTCGCCCGCCAGCCCGAAGGACTTTGTTCCGCTCGCGATTCCGATTCTCCGCGTCGGTTCGCTCGGAACGATGCACGCTTTGGAATATTCCCTCAAACAGGGGAGCTGGTTTCTGCTGGCCTCCACCAGCGAGGTCTACGGTGATCCCGAAGTTCATCCCCAGCGGGAAGATTACTTCGGAAATGTGAATCCGATCGGCGTTCGCGGGGTTTACGACGAATCCAAGCGTTTCGCGGAGGCTTTGACCATGGCCTATCACCGCAACAAAAAGGTTTCGACCTCCATCGTCCGGATTTTCAACACGTACGGCCCTCGAATGCGGTTGAACGACGGCCGAGTCATCCCAAATTTTATATCTCAGGCTCTGCATGGCGAGCCGTTGACGATCTATGGCGACGGCCTCCAAACCCGAAGCCTTTGTTACGTGGATGACCTGGTGGACGGGATTGTTCGCTTTGCCGACAAGAGGCCGGTGGAACCGATTAATCTCGGCAACGACCATGAAATGACGGTGAAACTCCTGGCCGAAACCATCGTTCACCTCACCCAATCCAGGAGTTCTTACTCGTTCACGCCGCTGCCCGAAGATGATCCGAAACAGCGCTGCCCCGTTTTGACCAGAGCCCAGAAGACCCTCGGATGGTCTCCATCCACGAAGCTGGAGGTCGGTCTTCAAAAGACGATCGACTATTTCAGGAAGATCCTTTGAGGCGTGCCGGCTTTTTCTACTTCGCGATCTGCCTTCTTTGGTTCCCTTCGGTTTTTTTAAACTTCTCTTCCTCCCTGGCGGGAATTCCGGGGGATAACTACCTTTTTGTCTGGCACAACTGGTGGCTTGCGCATTCCCTGTTTGTCGGGCGGAGCCCTTTTTTCACGAAGGCGGTTTTTTTTCCGGAGGGGATCTCCCTCGGAACGCATACGCTGTCGCTTCTCAATTCCATCCCCGGCGCATTTCTATCGTTCTTTTTGAACCCTGTTCAGACGTACAACCTTCAGTGGCTTCTCACGTTCGTGTTGTCGTCCACGGCCATGTACGCCGTGGCATTTGACGCGAGCGGAGCGCGATTAGGCTCTTTATTAGCCGGTTTCGTTTTTGGTTTTTCCTATTTTCGTCTATCGCACGGTTTGGGGCACCTCAACCTCTTGAGTACCTACTTTCTTCCGGCGGTGGTTCTGTTCGCCCATCGTTACTTCGTCGGCGGCGGAAAGAAGAACTTTGTCCTCCTGGTGGGGAGTGTCGTTCTCACCGGCTACGGCGACTGGTACCACCTGGTCGCGGCGTTGATCATTACGATCGTTATTTGGGCGCTTCAGCTGTCTCGATGGCCGGGCATTATTCGAGATCGGCGTTGTATCGTCGCGATCGCAACATCGTTGGTATTTCTCCTCCCCATCTTGATACCTCTTTTCCAAAATATGAGAGCCGCGACTCTCGTTCTTGAAAAACCGGGTCCGGATAACTCCGCCGATCTTTGGGCGATCTTCGTTCCGAATTTCCATCCCTTTTTGGCCGGCCGAGAGCGCATCCTGGCGTTTTTTGCCGCAAATCCTTACGAGCGAAGCGTATATCTGGGATGGGTGTCGTTTGGGTTCGCTCTCTGTGGCTGGTTTCACGCTCCAAAGCGTTGGGCCCGCCTCGGAGGAATTCTCATCCTCTTCGGTTTCGCTCTTGCCGTCGGTCCGGCCGTTTATTGGAAAGGATCGGCGATCGTTTCCTCACCCTGGACACCGTACGCCCTCCTTTCCAATTTCGTTCCGGGCGTCATTCATTTTCGCGCGCCTTCACGCTTCCTCATCCTGACGTTTCTTGGAATGTGCCTGCTGATTCCTTTTGGCATTCAAGAGATTCAAACCTGGATGGCAAATCACCTGAAATCGGATGCGGTCACAAAAGGAGCGCTAGGAGTTCTCTTGGGGCTTGCGGCGCTGGAGCTTTATCCGGGTGACTATCCCATGACGCCCCATCGCCTTCCGGCGATCTATCAAACGATTGCGCGTGATAAGGAAAAATTCGCCGTGGCCGAATTTCCCCTCCACTCCGGAATGTTTTTTCCCAAGTATCCCGGATGGCAAGATCGAATTTTTCAGTACTATCAAGTCTACCACGGCAAGCCACTTCTCTGTGGATACACAGCGCGGGCGGACCTCACGGCCATCGGATTCTTAGAAACATTTATGCGTTCGAGTTTGGACGGGACGCTCGATGCCGCCTGGTTTGAACGGCAAAAAATTCGGTTCGCTCTGTTTCACGTCGATCGCCTGGAGCCACAAACCTACGCCCGTTACTGGGGGAATTTATCCCGATGGGGTCGCGAGGTTCCTTCCGGGGATCCCGCGATTCGCGCACTTCAGTTTTATTGAGCCGCTCTTCCTCAATGGCGTTAGGCGCACGAGCTTCTCGGCGCCGGGGACCCCGTCGAACAAATAGGATACGAATGGCGCACCCCTCAAAAACAGGTTAAAAGAGCCGGCCGGAAATTGTAGGTGAGTACCTGAGCTTCATGCCCATGGACAGAATTCGAAATTTTTCAATCATCGCGCATATCGATCACGGAAAATCGACGTTGGCCGATCGATTTCTGGAAATGACGGGGGCGCTGTCAAAGCGGGAAATGAAAGAGCAATACCTCGACCGGATGGACTTGGAGCGGGAGCGGGGGATCACGATCAAAGCGCAGACCGCGCGATTGGAGTATCGCGCAAAAAGCGGCGGGACGTATCAGTTCAACTTGATCGATACTCCCGGCCACGTCGATTTCTCCTACGAAGTGTCTCGAAGTTTGGTCGCGTGCGAAGGGGTTATTTTGCTGGTCGATGCCTCCCAAGGCGTTCAGGCGCAGACCTTGGCGCATGTGTATCAGGCGATCGAACATCATCTCGAAGTCATTTTGGTCTGGAACAAGATCGATCTTCCCAGCTCGGATGTGGATCGAGCCCGTCGGGAGGTGGAAGACGTGATCGGTCTGGACACAAAAGACGCCATCGCCATCAGCGCGAAGGAAGGGACCCATGTCTCGGAAGTCTTGGAGGCGGTCGTCGCCCGGATCCCTCCTCCCAAAGGGTCCGTGAACGCTCCGCTCAAGGCGCTTCTCTTCGATAGCTGGTACGACCCGTATCTCGGCGTCGTCTGTCTCATGCGGCTTTTCGACGGAACGCTCAAGAAAGGGGACCACATTCGATTCATGGCGACGCGACAGGAGTTTGAGGTCGAGCGCGTGGGAGTCCTCAATCCCGAGCCCTATTTGGTGGACGAATTATCCGCCGGAGAGGTCGGATTCGTGGCGGCCGCCATCAAGGATGTCCGGGAAACGAAAATCGGCGATACGGTGACGAATCCGGACCGCCCCACGGCGGCCCCATTCGCCGGATTTCGGATCGTGAAGCCGATGGTTTTCTGCGGGATCTTTCCGACGGCGGAGCAGGAATTCGACGAGCTTCGGGACGCTCTGGAAAAACTTCGTCTCAACGACGCGTCGTTCAGCTTCGAACCGGAAACTTCGGCGGCGCTCGGCTTCGGATTTCGATGCGGGTTTTTGGGATTGCTTCACATGGAAATCATTCAGGAACGCCTGGAGCGGGAATTCCAGGTGGATGTCATTACGACGGCGCCGACGGTGGTTTATAAGATCAAGAAATTGAACGGGGAAGTCGTGGAGATCGACAATCCTTCGAAGTTGCCGCCGATTCAGGAGATCGACGAAATTCAGGAGCCGCGGATTACCGCCACGATTCACACGCCGAACGAATATGTCGGCGCGATCCTCGCGTTATGCGAGGGGAGGAGGGGGAAGCAGGTCGCCATGGAATTCCCGACGCCTTCGAAAGTCATTCTCAAGTACGACCTTCCGTTCAACGAGATCGTCTTTGATTTCTACGACAAGCTTAAATCGGTCTCGCGCGGCTACGCTTCGCTCGACTACGAGTTCACAAGATTCGAAGCTTCCGAACTGATCAAACTCGACATGCTGATCAACGGCGAAAAGGTGGATGCGCTCTCCCTGATCGTTCATCGCGACGTTTCGTACCATCGGGGGCGGGAGCTGGCGAAGCGGATGAAGGAAGTCATTCCGCGCCAGATGTTCGAGGTGGCGATTCAGGCGTCGATCGGAAACAAAGTAATCGCGCGCGAGTCTCTTTCGGCATTGAGGAAGAACGTCACGGCGAAGTGTTACGGGGGGGACATCACCCGGAAAAGGAAGCTGCTGGAACGCCAAAAAGAGGGTAAGCGGCGGATGAAGCGCGTCGGGCGTGTGGACCTACCGCAGGAAGCCTTCCTCGCTATTCTCAAGGTTGAGTGACGTGATAAAGGCAGCGGAGATCGGCCGCGGCTTTGTGAAGTGCCCGATCCCGTGTCCAAAGTGTCGCCCGGTTCAAGGTGGTTTCCTGGAGAAGGAGTACGTCGATCGCGGAGAGGCCGCTTCCGCCCAGCGAGTGGTCTTCGACAAAATGCGAAGCGTCGTCCGGCAGCGCGGGGATTTCAGGCCGTCGGACGCCCTGGAAATGCCTTCGGAGAAAGGCTCGTTCGTTTCGGTTTCGCATGCCGCAAAGAAGTTCCAATTCAACGTAAGCGCTGAGGAGAATTTGGTCGTGGACGAGAAGGTCCGCGAAGCCGGGAACGTTCCCACGCTTTAGATGGTCCACCCAGATGCTGGTGTCCGCCAAAACGAGATCAACGTTTCCGGCGGCCACGAACGATCTCTCGGGTGGAGGCAAGGGACTTGAGCGAGCCGCCCGCTTTGGCCAGGCTCTCGCGAAGCTTCAGACGAACGAAGGTCCGGAGACTCAACACTACGGCCTCGGTTTTTGTGCGGGCCTTGGATAGGTCCATCGCCTGCCGCAAAACATCCTCAGGAAGGATTAACGTGGTTCGCATATAAATCATTGTAGATTATATGCATTTGGACCGTCAACTCGTATGTATTCGACGAACGCGCTCAACACGGTGAAGATGGCGCTTCAACCCGGCATAAAACTCTTGACGAAACGCGTGGTTATATTATGGTGACCGCCGATTTGGAGGTTCACGACCGGATCAGATCTGAAAAGACGCCTCGAGGAGAGGCGTTTTTTTTAGGTGCGGATCCGAAGGGGAGAGACAGGAGAGCAAATGGCGGGTCCCCGGCGGTTTAATCTCGTAAACATCTTCATATACCTGCTCATAGGTGCTGGTTTTTACCTGTCCTTTCAATATGTTCCGGTTTTTTGGAAAAAACAGCAGCTCCAAGAGTTGATCAAAGAAGAGTCGTACGCCGCAAAGCGAAAGACTCCCGAACAAACCATCGAATCCATTGTGAATTCAGCTCAGCGTCAGCTGGCGGTCGCGCTCGACCCGGAGGACCTGAAAGTGGAAAAATTCTCGGACCGGGTCCGGATTTCAGTGCTTTGGCGTGTCACGATCGAACATCCCTTCGACATCGTCGTGGCGCACAATTTCCGGCTTCGGGAAGAGACGGTCTTTTACTAATGACACACGAACCGATTCATCATCTTCTTTCCGCGAAGGATCTCCCTCCGGAGTCCATCGAATATTTATTCTCCCGAACGGAAGCGTTCAAGCGGATGAGGGGAATTCTCCCGGCCGACGAAAAGGCGCTGGACCGAGAGACCGTCACCAATATTTTTTGGGAGGCCAGTACCCGTACGAGGGTTTCATTTCAGATGGCCGCCTGGCGGATGGGGGCGCGCGTCGTGAACATCGCGCCGTCGACGTCGAGCGTCACGAAAGGAGAAACGCTGGATGACACGATTGCCACGTTGCGTGCGCTCGGATGTCGGTACTTCGTCATCCGACATGCCACGTCGGGAGAGCCCGCGCGTCTGGCGATGAACGCGGGTCGGGAGGCTCATGTCTTAAACGCCGGGGACGGCACAAATGAACATCCGAGTCAGGCGCTTCTGGACGCCTTTACGATTCGGGAGCGAAAGAAATCCTTCAACGGATTGCAGGTGGCCATTCTCGGAGACATTCTTCGAAGCCGCGTCGCCCGGTCCAATCTCCATCTTTTGAGTCAGCTCGGTGCGAAGTGCCGCGTCAGCGGACCGGCGGGACTTCTCCCCGAACGTTTGGATGTTCCTCAGGGGACGATTGTGAAAACGGCCGACGAGGCGATTCGGGGGGCCGATGTGGTGATGGTGCTGCGCCTGCAGAAAGAGCGGGAAGGGAAAATAGTCGTGGACGAGGCGGATTACCGGAAAAATTTCTCGCTCACTCCGCAACGGCTCGAGCTCGCCCATCCGGACGCGATTGTTCTTCATCCGGGACCGATCAACCGGGGAATCGAAATCGATTCGTCTGTGGCCGACGGGCCGCGATCGATGATTTTGCGCCAGGTGGAAAACGGTCTCTTCATGCGGATGGCGATTTTCGAGCTCCTTCGCGGGGAAGAGAGATGAAACTGCACATTCGTGGAGGCCGGCTGGTCGATCCGTCTCAAAACGTCGACCGGAAGGGAGACGTCTGGGTTGAGGATGGGAAGATTCAGGCGCTTCTTTTCGGTGAGCCGCCGCCCGCGAAACCGGACCAAACGATCGATGCAAACGGTGCGATCGTGGCGCCCGGGTTGATCGATCTGCACGTCCACCTTCGGGAACCGGGGCAGGAAGAGAAAGAAGATATTGCTTCCGGGACCCACGCAGCCGTGGCGGGCGGATTTACTTCGGTTCTCTGCATGCCGAACACCGATCCGGTCAACGATTCCGTGGAAATCACGCGATGGATCCGAAAGCGGGCGGACGAAACCGCTTTTTGCCGCGTCTTTCCGGTCGGTGCGATCACAAAAGGCCTCAAGAGCACGGAACTCGCGCCGTTGGCGGAAATGAAAGAGGCGGGGTGTGTGGCGTTTTCAGACGACGGCCGTCCCGTCGTCGATTCGCATCGAATGCGGGAGGCGTTGGAAATGGGGCGGAAGCTGAACGTCCCGATGATCGCTCATTGCGAGGATCTCGCTCTTTCCGCGGGGCCCACCGTCAACGAAGGGCGGGTAGCCGATCGTCTCGGGCTCAAGGGGATTCCGGTAGCCGCGGAGAGCGCCGACGTGGCGCGGGTCATCATTTTGGCGGCGGAAACGGGAGGGCGTCTGCACCTGGCGCATCTCTCCTGTGTTTCCTCCATCCAACTTCTTCGGGAGTACAAACCCAAGGTCAAAGGGCTGACGGCCGAAGCGACGCCTCATCACCTCTTGTTGACGGATGAAGCGGTCCTGAAACATGGAACGAACGCCAAAATGTATCCGCCGCTTCGTTCTTCGGCGGATCGTTCGGCGTTGGTGAAAGCTCTGAAGGATGATTGGATCGACGTGATCGCGACGGATCACGCGCCGCACACCGACCTGGAAAAGAAAATGGCGTATGAAAAGGCTCCGAACGGCGTCATCGGTTTGGAGACGGCGCTTCCGGTGCTTCTCACGCTCGTAGCGTCGGGCGATCTCATGCTTTCGCAACTGATTCGGAAAATGTCCACGGAACCGGCGCGGATTGTTGGAATTCCCGGCGGGACGCTCAAACCGGGGGCACCGGCGGATATCGTTTTATTCTCGGCGGACGGGGAGCGCCCGCTTTCGGCTGCGGGCACATTTTCAAAATCTCGAAATACGCCGTTTGAGGGATTTGTCGGAAAGGGACGCGTGCTCGGGACGATCGTCGGGGGGGAAGAAAAATTTCGGGCGGAGGGATTGTGAGGGGGTATCTGCTTCTTGAAGACGGAACGCTTTTTGAGGGTCGGTCGTTCGGATTCGACGGCCTCGGCGGCGGCGAAGCGGTGTTCAACACCGCCATGAGCGGGTACCAGGAAATTCTCACCGACCCCTCGTACGAAGGCCAGATCGTGACGATGACCTATCCGTTGATCGGGAATACCGGTGTGAATCCCGAAGACGTCGAATCAAGAAAAGTATTCGCCGCCGGATTTGTCGTGCGCCAATACATCGCCCGACACAGCAACTGGCGCGCGACCCAGAGTCTGGAAAATTACTTCAAGGAACGGAAAGTCGTCGCGGTGGAAGGGATCGACACGCGGGCACTGACACGAAAACTTCGCTCCAAGGGGGCCTTGCGCGCGGTGGTCGGAACGGAGCGGTTTTCCAAGGAGGACCTGCAGCGGCGGCTGAAAGAGGTTCCACCGATGACCGGACTGGATCTGGCCACCAAAGTGGCCGAACCGAGAAAATATGTCTGGGAAACCGATTCGAAGAACCGGATGGTGATCGAAGGAGACGTACGCGTCGGCGTGATCGACTGCGGCGTCAAATGGAATATTTTACGGCGCCTAAAAGACGAAGGGGCCGCGGTCACGGTGTTCCCGCCGTCGGCCACGGCGGATGAAATCCAATCGATGAAACTCGACGGCGTGGTGATTTCCAACGGCCCCGGCGATCCTGACGCCGTGCGCGGCCTGCCGGAGACGATTCGAAAACTGGTCGGAAAGCTTCCGATGTTCGGCATCTGTCTCGGTCATCAGCTCCTCGCGCTCGCCGTGGGAGCCAAGACCTACAAACTGAAATTCGGGCATCACGGCGCCAATCATCCGGTCCGGAACGAAAAAAACGGCCGGATCGAAATCACCTCGCAGAACCACGGTTTCGCCGTGGATGGGGAGAGCCTGACCCGCGTGAGCGGAAAGACATTCGGACCGGTTCGCGTGACCCATGTTCATCTTTCGGACGGAACGATCGAAGGATTCGAGCTGCCGGACGTGAAAATCCAGGCGATCCAGTACCATCCGGAAGCGAATCCGGGGCCTCATGACGCGTCTTATCTTTTCGGAGCGTTCATTCAATGTACGAGAAAGTCCTAGAGCCGGTGATCCAGCGCTTCACGGGAGAGCGATACCTGCCCGAACTCAAAGTTGCGCGGGAGGACTATTTTCGGAAGTCCGGGAAAGTGCATGAAGAGGAGCCGACGTTCGAAATGCGGATGACGTCGTTCTTGGAATGGTACATGTGCGATCGTCCGCTCTGGGATTCGGGCGTGCCTCCGGTGCGGCTTTATTCGGAAATGTTCGGAGAGACGCTTTCGGAAGAGGATCGGACGATTCTCCACGGCCTGGAACGGAGCATCCGGAGTCTATTTTTGATGTTGAATCGGAAAGGGGAACGGTTTCGCGTGAAAGACCTTTACGACCAGACCGAATACGACGTTTTGGAGCGGAGAACGCACGTCGGCATCAACCGGAACGACATTTTTGAGACACGGATTCTGCGGGTCGGAAATCAGGCGGTTTTTTCGGACGCCATGATCGTTCACCCTCTCGAGGCCCATAAGTACATCCTTGGGGAGGCCACGAAGCAACGCGCCTCGTCCCGCGAAACGTTTGGAAAATTCCTGTTCGACCTGGCGGCCAAGCGACTCAAGTGCGATCGATTCAAACATGTCCCCGCTTCGCAGATTTATTCCACGGAGATCCCCGATGCCTAAGCGCACGGATATTGAATCGATCATGTTGATCGGCTCCGGCCCGATCGTCATCGGCCAGGCTTGCGAGTTTGATTACAGCGGAACGCAAGCGCTCAAGGCGCTGAAGGAAGAGGGGTACCGGCTCATTCTCGTGAATTCCAATCCGGCCACGATCATGACCGACCCGATTTACGCGGACGCCACGTACGTGGAGCCATTGACGGTCGCTTCGGTCACGGAAGTGATCGAGAAGGAACAACCGGACGCCATTCTCCCGACGATGGGAGGGCAGACGGCGCTCAACCTCGCGACGGAACTTCATAAACAGGGTGTCTTGGAAGCCTGCCGGGTCGAGCTGATCGGCGCGCGAGTCGAATCGATCGAAAAAGCGGAGCAGCGCGAGCGGTTCAAGGAGGCGATGGCGCGAATCCAATGCCCCACGCCGAAGAGTGTCTACTTAAGCTCCCGCATGGATGCTCTCGCCGCGCTCGAAATCGTCGGTCTGCCGGCGATTATCCGGCCGTCGTATACGCTCGGCGGAAGCGGAGCCAGCATCGCGTACAACCGGGAAGAATACGAGAAACTCGTCCGCTGGGGGTTGGAACGAAGCCATATAAGTGAAGTCCTGGTCGAAGAGTCGATTCTCGGCTGGAAGGAATTCGAACTCGAAATGATGCGCGACCGGAACGACAACGTCGTGGTGGTATGCACGATTGAAAACTTCGATCCGGTCGGCATACATACGGGGGACAGCATCACCGTGGCGCCGTCGCAGACATTGACGGACGTCGAGTACCAGCGCCTGCGCGATTACTCGATCGCCGTGATGCGGGAAATCGGCGTCGATTCCGGCGGATCCAACATCCAATTCGCCGTGCATCCCGGCGACGGCCGGGTCTACATCATCGAAATGAACCCGCGCGTGTCTCGAAGCTCCGCTTTGGCGTCCAAAGCGACCGGATATCCGATCGCGAAAATCGCCGCCAAGCTGGCGGTCGGTTACACGCTGGATGAAATTCCGAACGACATCACGAAACAGACGAAAGCTTCGTTCGAGCCGACGATCGATTACGTCGTCACGAAAATTCCGCGGTTCGATTTCGGAAAATTCAAAGGCTCCGACCGGACGCTCACGACCCAAATGAAGGCCGTGGGGGAGGTCATGGCCATCGGGCGCACGTTTACCGAGTCCTTTCAAAAGGCGCTGCGGTCGTTGGAGATCAATCGCTTCGGATTCTGGGGATCGGTGGCCAGCGTCATGAAAGGAGACGCCACGGACTCCGACCTTCTCTCCAGGATGCGGACGCCTCTGCCGGAGCGGATTATGTATATCGCCGAAGGATTCCGCCGCGGAATTTCGATGGAGCGGATTCACGAAGCCACAAGCATCGATCCGTGGTTTCTGGATCAAATTCGAAACATAGTTTTCGAAGAGGAGAACCTGGCCAAACGGCAAGGAGAAAAACTTCCGGCCGAAGAGTGGAAACGTTTAAAGCAGCTCGGATTCTCGGACGTGCGGTTGGGTGAAATTCTCAGCACCACCCAGGACGACATCCGCCGCCAGCGCGAGGCGTCGGGAGTTCGGCCGGTTTATAAAATGGTCGACACCTGCGCGGCCGAATTCGAAGCCTTTACGAACTATCTTTACTCGACGTACGACCAGGAGGACGAGGCACCGCCGACGCAAAAGAGCAAAGTCGTGATTCTGGGGAGCGGCCCCAACCGGATCGGCCAAGGGATCGAGTTCGATTACTGCTGCGTTCATGCGAGCCTGGCGCTGCGCGAGGCGGGTGTTGAAAGCATCATGATCAACTGCAATCCCGAGACGGTTTCGACCGACTTCGACATTTCCGATCGTCTCTATTTCGAACCTTTGACCAAAGAAGACGTTCTTTCGATCCTCCAGAGGGAAAAACCAAAAGGAGTCATCCTTCAGTTCGGCGGCCAGACGCCGCTGAAACTGGCGAAGGTACTCGAAGCGGAAGGTGTTCCCATCCTGGGCACCGCTCCGAAGAGCATCGACATCGCCGAAGATCGGGACAAGTTCAGGGAGTTGGTGAATCAGATTCACATTGTGCAAACCGAGAGCTGGATCGCGAGGTCGACCCAAGAGGCGGAAGCCTTGGCCTCCAGCTTGACGTTTCCGTTGATGGTGCGGCCGTCCTACGTATTGGGCGGCCGGTCGATGGAAGTCGTCTACGACATCCAGGAGCTTCGCGACTATCTCGACAAGGCGGTCAAAGCCTCACCCGAATATCCGGTCTTGATCGACCGCTACCTGGAGAACTCGACGGAGATCGACGTCGATGCGTTGAGCGACGGAAAAAACACATTTGTGGCCGGAATTATGGAGCACGTTGAACAGGCGGGAGTCCATTCCGGCGACAGTTCGTGCGTTCTCCCGCCGTTTTCTCTTTCGCCGGAAATCGTTCGCCAGATCCAGGATCAGACTCGCAGAATCGCGGAAGCTCTGGACGTAAAAGGACTGCTTAACATTCAATTCGCGCTGCAAAAAGACCGTCTGTATGTCCTGGAGGTCAACCCGCGAGCTTCGCGCACGGTGCCGTTCGTATCGAAAGCGATCGGAATTCCCCTCGTGAAGGAAGCGGTCCAGGTGATGTTGGGCGGCACGGTCGATGTGAGCGCTCTCGATAAACGAAGGCAGACGGATCATTTCGCCGTCAAGTCCCCGGTGTTCCCCTTCCTCAAATTCACAAACGTTGACACGATCCTGGGTCCGGAAATGAAGTCGACCGGCGAGGTCATGGGAGTCGATACACATTGGGAAATCGCCTTCGGAAAAGCCCAGGTGGCAGCGGGGAACGTTTTGCCGCAATCAGGGAGCGTGTTTATCAGCGTGAACGACCAGGACAAGGAAGTAACGCTCGAAATCGCCCGCCAGATGCGCCGAAACGGTTTCCGCATCGTATCCACGCGCGGAACGGCGCAATATCTGATCGACCACGGCATCCCCGCCGAAAAGGTGAATAAGGTCCTGGAAGGGCGTCCCCATATCGTCGATATGATTCTCGATCGAAAGATCGATCTGGTCATGAACACGACGCTCGGAAAGGAGTCGATCCGCGATTCGTATTCCATTCGGCGGTCGGCTCTCGAAAAGGGAATCCCCTACTATACGACGGTGCAAGGTTCGCGGGCCGCGGCTCTCGCGATCGGCGCGTTCCAACATGGGGTCGTCGATGTCGTCGCTCTCCAGTCTCTTCGGAAATCCAATTCATGAGTGAACGGGCCCGGGAATATCTCGAGGCCATCGAACGACCCCTT
>DATDPG010000052.1 GCA_035292885.1 Bdellovibrionota bacterium
TCCTAAACTTGGCGGGCCCTCCCACGCCACTCTTATGATGGTTCATCCCCGACTCCTTCACCTGCATTGGATGCTTTCGGATGCGGAATGGGACCGCGTCAACCGGAGCCTCGGACCGGCCGAGCTTCGTCTGGAAGTTTCCGACGGCGTCGGCCCTTTTGTGGAGGTGGGACGTCAGAGTTTCGATTTCCGCGTATCCAATTGGTACCTGCCGAACACCCACGTGGATTGCCTGCTCAAGATTCGGCTGGGATTGATGCGAGAAAACCGGTTCGACGAAATCCTGGTGACTAATCAGCTCCGGATTCCGCGCGAAAATCCGGGCGTGGGGCCTGAAGTCTGGATGAATCTAAACGAAATGCGGAACGATCCGGGTTTGGTCACCGAGCTCCATCCTCATCGGGCCGACTGGAGCCCCAAGGATTCCGTAAACGCCGGATACCGTTTTCCGCCGCTCCCGATCGGAATGCCAAGAGTACGCGTTCTTCCGTCGGCCCGGGCAAGATTGAAGCCGGGGGAGACGAGAAGTTACCTGTCGCTCGTCCTCCATTCCCACATTCCGTTCATTCGCCATCCGGAGCGGGAATACTTTTTGGAGGAACATTGGCTCTTCGAGGCGATCACGGAGACCTATCTCCCGATTCTTGAAGTACTGGAGCGGCTGGATCGAGACTCCGTGCCGGGCTGTGTGACAATCTCACTCAGCCCGACGCTGGTGGCGATGCTTCGGGATGACGTGTTGGTCGGAAAGTACGAACGTTTCTTGAACCGGATGTGCGAGTTGGCCGACAAAGAGGCGGATCGGACGGCGAACGATCCGGCTTTTCAAGAGATCTCTAAGTTTTATCGCGACCGGATTCGGACCTACCGACATCTCTTCCGCGACGTGTACCGCCGCGATCTTGTCTCCGCCTTTATCTCGCTGGAAGAGAGAGGAAGGGTGGAAGTCATCACCTGCGCGGCGACGCATGGGTTTCTGCCTCAATTTCAAAACGCCCCGTCGGCCGTGCGAGCGCAGATCCGTCTGGCGATTTCCGAACATGAGCGGCATTTCGGACGAAAGCCGAAAGGATTTTGGCTTCCCGAGTGTGCCTACTTCGAAGGACTGGACCGGTTTTTAGCCGAAGCCGGAATCGAATATTTCTTCGTCGATGCGCACGCGCTGAAGTTCGCATCCTCTTCTCCGCGGCTCGGAATTCATGCGCCGATCTTTTGCCCCAGCGGCGTGGCGGCGTTTGCGCGGGACGAAGAGACGACCGTCCAGGTTTGGAGCGCGCAGCTCGGGTATCCCGGCGATCCCGCCTATCGCGACTTCTACCGCGATATCGGATTCGACCTCGATTTTTCGTACGTGGCGCCCTACCTCGATCCGGCCGGCATCCGGGGAATGACCGGATTCAAATACTACCGAATCACCGGAAAGACCGACCGTAAAGAGCCGTATCGCCGCGATTGGGCGCTCGGCGCGGCGGAATCGCACGCGGAGGATTTTGTCGCGAATCGGTCCCGCCAGGCCGACTGGCTTGCCAGCCAGATTTCGCGGAAGCCGCTGGTCGTTTCGATGTACGACGCCGAGCTGTTCGGTCATTGGTGGTTTGAAGGCCCCGATTGGCTGGAGGCGGTATTGCGGAAACTCCCCACCCGCGGGATCTCGGCGCTTTCTCCATCGCAGTACTTGGAGCTCTACCCGATCGGCCAAGTGGCCGAGCCGGCCGGATCCAGCTGGGGAGAAAAAGGATACTTCGAAGTCTGGCTCAACAGCGCCAACGACTGGATCCAGCCCTATTTGCATGATTGCGCCCGCCGGATGATTGAACTCTCCCGGAAATACGACCGGCCGACGCCGACCGAAAAGCGATTCTTGGCCCAGACGGCGCGGGAGCTGTTGCTCGCACAAGCTTCGGACTGGCCGTTTATTTTGCGGACGGGGACATCCACCGTTTACGCGCGCCGGCGGATTCACGAACATCTGCATCGTTTCGACCGGTTGGCGTCCCAATTGGAACGGCGGTCATTCGACGAAGGCTTTCTCCATAATACAGAGGCGCAGGACAACCTTTTCCCGAACGTCGACTACCGGCTTTGGAGGGAGGCGTGACGGTTCCGGCTCACGGCGTTCTCGCCGTCGTCCTGGCGGGCGGGGAAGGGAAACGGCTCTGGCCGCTCAGCCGCCGGCGCGCGAAGCCGGCGATCCCTTTCGGCGGTCAGTACCGCGTGATCGACTTTGTCATGACCAACTTGATTCATTCGAACCTTTTCCGGATCCACGTCTTGACGCAATATCAGTCGTATTCGCTGATCCGCCACCTCTCCCGCGGCTGGAGTTTTTCATCCCATCTCGGCCAGTATTGCGAAATCATCCCCGCTACGTCGGGAGAGGGGCGGGGATGGTATCTCGGCTCCGCCGACGCGCTCTTTCAAAACCTGGGTCACATGGTTCAGGGGCGGCCGAAGATGATCGTGATTCTGGGAGCCGATCACATCTACCGGATGGATATCCGCCAGATGATCGACGAACATGTGGAAAGCGGCGCCGATGCCAGTATCGCGGTCGTTCCCCAGCCGCGGGAAGAAGCGCATCGCTTCGGTTGCATTCAAACGGATGAAAAAATGCGCGTCGTTCATTTCCTGGAAAAACCGAGCGTGCCGCCCCCCTTCGCAGCCGAGCCGAAGAAGTCTCTGGCGTCGATGGGAAATTACATTTTCAATTTCGACGTCCTGCGCGAGGTGTTACAGGCCGACCATGAGGATCCGCAAAGCCGGCACGACATCGGCGGCGATGTCCTCGTGAAATGGTTCGACCGTCTCCACGTTCGCGCCTACAACTATATGAACAACCGCATACCGGGCGTCGCCGAAGCCGAGCGGGGTTACTGGAGAGACGTCGGGACGATCGAGGCCTATTGGAAAGCCTCGATGGACCTGGTGGAAGTCTCTCCGGTGTTCAACCTCTATAATGATGAGTGGCCGATCCTGACGGCGCGGTCGGACGAACCTCCGGCAAAATTCGTGTTTGCCGATAAGGATACGAATCGTATCGGAATCGCCACGGACTCCTTGGTTGCGAGCGGCTGCATCGTTTCCGGCGGTCAAATCAACCGGAGTGTTTTAAGTCCGCGCGTTCGCGTGAATTCCTATTCCGATGTGGACGAATGCGTACTTTTCGACAGCGTGGACATCGGGCGGCGATGCAAAATCCGGCGGACGATCATCGATAAGGAGGTGCATGTGCCGCCGGACACACGGATCGGCTTTGACGAAGAAGAGGATCTGGCCCGGGGAATCGTCGTGGATGAATGCGGCGTCCGCGTGGTTCCGCGGGACATCGTATTCACGAGCGTATGAAGCCGATTCAACTCTGTTTTCTCTGGCACATGCATCAGCCGCAATACCGGACGCGGGGCCGAAAGAGCTGTTTCCTGCCGTGGGTTCGCCTGCACGCGGTCCGAGGCTATTACGACATGGTCCGCGCGCTCGAGGATTTTCCGAAGATCCGGGCGACGTTCAACCTCGTCCCAGCAATGTTGGAGCAAATCGAAGCTTACAACCAAGGGGAGAGCGACGCTTTCTTGGATATCCTGACTGGAGCCGGCGAAGAATACGACGACGGTGAACGGCAGTTCTTGTTCGACCATTTCTTTTCCGCCCAGGCCGATCAGATGATCCGGGTTATCCCCCACTACGGCGAATTGCTGGCGCGAAAGAATCAACTCCGCGTCACGCGGGGAATGGCCGATGCATGGCGCGATTTTACCGCGAGCGAATACGCCGATCTTCGCCTCCTGTTCGATCTCGCCTGGTTCGGCTTCAAAGCCCGCGACGACTTTCCCGTCATTGACCGCCTGCGCCAGCAAGGAACCTCCTTCTCGGCCTCGGACATTTCCGAAATCGTGGAAGCCGAAAAGACGATCTTGAATCGGATGATCCCGCTCTACCGGGACACCCAGGCGCGCGGCCAGATCGAGATTTCCTGCTCGCCGTACGCGCACCCCATTCTTTCTCTGTTGATCGACAGCGATTCGGCGCGCGAGGCGATCCCGCATGCGACCCTTCCGCCACCGTTCCGGCATCCCGGGGACGCCCGCCGCCAAGTGGTCGAAGCCCTGGAATTCATGGAAAAGAGATTCGGAAAACGGCCACAAGGAATATGGCCCTCGGAAGGATCGGTCAGCCAGGATACCGCTGCGTTGTTGGCCGAGTGTGGAATCCGATGGGCGGCCAGTGACGAAGAAGTTCTGGCCCGTTCGCAACGCGAGGGACCGTCGAATCCGCACCAGATCTGGGAGAGTTCCGCCGGTTCGCAGACGTTATCCTTGTTATTCCGCGACCGGGACCTTTCGGACCGAATTAGTTTCAATTACGCCCGCCGTGCGCCGGAGGAAGCGGCCCACGACTTCGTTCAAACCTTGATCGGCCGTTGCGAGCTCGCATCCGACGGGTCCCCGACGGTCTTGGTCGCACTCGACGGCGAAAACCCCTGGGAGCATTTTCCAAACGCGGGCGCGGATTTCATTCGCCACCTCTACGCGGAGATCTCAAAACAGCCGGTGATCCAGTGCGTAACCATCGGCGAAGCCGTCGAACGCGCCACGACACGTCCGAAGATCCGCCGCCTTCACGCGGGAAGTTGGATCTACGGCAATTTCGGGACCTGGATCGGAGGGCCCGAAAAGAATCGCGCCTGGAGCATCTTGGAGCGTGTCCGGTCGGAGCTTGAACCTTTTCTGAACGATGCCTCCGTATCGGATGCGAAACGAGCAAAAGCCTGGGCCTCACTTCGCTCCGCGGAAGGGAGCGACTGGTTTTGGTGGCTCGACGGGCAGTTCGTCAGCACGTACCGGGCGCAGTTCGACGAGACGTTCCGAGCCCATCTGACCGACGCTTACGAGGCGCTTGAAAAAACGCCGCCCGATTTCCTCACCTGGTTTGTCCCGGCAGCCCAACATCGGGAAGAGGGGGCGGCCCGGGAACCGTTCCAATGGCTGTCGCCGCGGGTCGACGGATTCGAATCGGATCTGTTCGAATGGTTCGGGGCGCTCAAACTACCCTGGTCGGCGCTCAGCTCGGCCGGTGCGATGTATGAAACATGGCGGCCGATTCGCTCCCTTCATTTGGGTTTTTCGGAAGGAGGAGATTTTCTTCTTCGCCTCGACCCGGTCGAATATCCGGCCACCGACGCACTTCGAAACCTCCAGTTGGAGCTGGCATTCCGCATCGATGAAGCGGCCCGAACGATCCGAATTCGCTTTTCCGAAGCGGGCGACCTTTTGAAAGCTGAGCTGGTCGTCAACGGCAGCCGGATGCGGACCGGGACGAAAGCGGTCAGCCGGAAGATCGTCGAGATCTCCCTCCCGTGCGAGGAAATCGGCTTGCTTCCGGGCAAGTCGGCCGTGCTGCGCGTGACGATTGAGTCGGGAGCGCGGGAGACGGCGCTTCGGGAAGTGGTCCTCACGATGCCGGATCAGACTTCGCTCTTGGCCTCGGAAGGGACCCCGTGAGCACGCGCCTGATTTTCGCCCTTCACTTTCACCAGCCGGTGGGCAATTTCGACCATGTTTTCGAACAGGCGGTTCGGGATTGTTACCTTCCGATCGTCGAACATTTCCAAAGGCATCCCGGCGTGCAGGCGGCCTTTCATCTTTCGGGGTGCCTGCTCGAATGGCTCGAACAGCGCGACCGCAAGTTTCTCGACCGCGTCTTCGGCCTCGTCGGGAGGAAACAGATCGAACCGATGGGAGGAGGATTTTACGAGCCGATTTTGACCGTCATTCCGCGGGAGGATGCGCTCGAACAGATCGACCGGCTTTCAAATTACTGGGTTCGAAACAGCGGCGTAAAACCGGCCGGGATTTGGCTCGCCGAACGCGTGTGGGAGCCCTCGTTGGCGGAACTTCTCTCCGATGCGGGTGTTCGCTACACCATCCTGGACGACCAGCATATTCGTTTCGCGGGCCTTCTCGATCCCCACTTTTCCGGGCTTTATGTAACGGAACGGGCGGGAAAGGCGATCGGGTTTTTCCCCTCCGACTATACGCTGCGGTACCTGATTCCGTTCCGGACGATTGAAACGGTCCAAGAACATTTCGAGCGTCTCTCCCGTGAGTCCCCGAACGCCGCGTACACGTACGGCGATGATGCGGAAAAATTCGGCCTCTGGCCGAAAACGCACGCCTGGGTCTACGGAGAGCAGTGGCTGGAGCGCTTCTTTTCGTTGCTGGAAAAACGCGAGTCGGTGGAAGCGATCTCTCCGGGAACCTATCTCGAAAGCCGCCCGGTGGCGCGAAAAGTGTACGTACCCAACGCTTCCTATGCCGAAATGCTCGAATGGGCCCTTCCCGCCTCCTCCGTCCCGGCATACACGGACACCGTCCGCGCGGTTCGAGAGCAGAGACCGGAAGCGGTCAAAGCCTTCGTGCGCGGAAGTCTCTGGGACATGTTTCTGGCGCGCTATCCGGAAGCGGATCACATGCACAAACGAGTTCTTCGAACTTCCCGCCGGGTTCGGGACTTGAAAGAACCGCTCCGATCCGAGGCACTTACGGCGGTCTTGCGCGCGGAATGCAATTGCGCCTATTGGCACGGCCTGTTCGGGGGTATTTATCTTCCTCATCTCCGCCAAGGCGTTTATCAAAACGTGCTCGCCGCGGACGCCCTGTTAGCTGAAGCCCGCGGAAGTGAAATTTCCGTGGACGTCGAAGATTTCGACGGCGACCTGGAGCCGGAAATTGTTTTGGCCGGGCCGCACATTCAGGCGTTTTTCAAGCCGTCGGACGGAGGCACGTTGACGGAGCTCGATTTTCTGCCGGCGCGGTTTAACGTCGCGAATGTGATTTCGAGATGGAAAGAAAGCTATCACGAAGCGGCGGACGTCACGCATAGTCATAATCATTCAGGTGGAGTCGTTTCCCCGCACGAACGGCCGGTCGGAATCGACCCCGAGCGTTTAAAGAACTGGCCGTTCGATGCGATTCCGCTCCGAAGTTTTCGGGAGTTTGTATCTCCGTCGATGCCTGGCGGAACGTTCTTCGAGGCTCCCGGCACGATCGACTCCGCTCAGGGAAGACTCTCGGAGTGGCGGAAAGAGCCGAAGGGTTGGTCCGGCGCCGGTCGCGTCGGAAATCTTTCCTACCGAAAAGAGGTTCAAATCGAGGTGCCGGCGACATTGCATGTGCGGCTTCAACCTCCCCCCTCCGCCGGAGACACCCGGTGGTTCGGAACTCTGCTTTATTTTACGTTGTTGACCGGGGATGCGCCCGACCGGTCGGCTCGATACCGCAGTTCCCAGGGAAAATCGTTCCAGCATCCGCCGGGGCATCCGGTCGAGATTTCCGATTTGGAGGAGTTGGTTTGGGAAGATAATGCGTTTCATTTTTCGATGGAGATACGGAGTGCGCCGGTCGCGCGCGTCGTCACGCGCCCTATTTTAACAATCCAGCGCTCGGAGGATCGATACGAATCGATCTATCAGGGATCCGCGCTCGCTTTGGCGTGGCCGCTCGGCACTCTTCCCAAAGAGGGGGTGGAGGTGAAAGTTTCCCTCCGCTCAAAATCCGGTTAAAGGCTGACCTGAATGTCGGAATTTCGAAAAAGCACGATAACGGGACGGTGGGTGATCATCGCGGAGGAGCGCTCCAACCGCCCGAACGCGTTTCGGCATTATCCGATTGAAGACGATCCCGCGGAGAGTTGCCCGTTTTGCCCGGGCCACGAGCAGATGACACCGGCTCCGGTTCTGACCTACTCGGCTCCGGGAGGCACAAATTCCGCCTGGAGTTTGCGCGTGGTGCCGAACCGTTTTCCGGCGCTGCGAATCGAAGGGGAATTGGACCAACGCCCGTCGGGAATTTACGACAAAATGCACGGCCTGGGCGCCCATGAAGTGGTCGTGGAAACGCCGGAGCATCAGACGGACATGGCTCATTACGGCCTTCCACAAATGGTGCAGGTGTTTCAAGCGTATCGGGACCGGATGTCCGACCTCTTCAAAGACCGGCGATTTACGTACGTTTTGGCGTTTAAGAATTTCGGTTCCGCCGCGGGCGCGACGCTTTCACATTCGCATTCACAGTTAATCGCCCTGCCGGTCTTGCCGACCCAATTGGAAAGAGAGATCGCGGGCGCTTCGAAATATCATGAATTTCGAGGGCGATGTTTTTTCTGCGACGCCGTTGCGCAGGAGCTGATCGCGGGCGAACGGATCGTCGTCCAAAACGACCATTTCGTCGCGTTCACCCCCTTCGCTTCGCGATTTCCGTTCGAACTCCAAATTATTCCGAAGACACATGGCGCTTTTTATTGGACGCTCACACGAAATCAAATGGAAGGTTTCGCGGAAATCTTGAGAGATGTCCTGCGAAGGTACAAACTAGCGCTGAAGAATCCGCCGTACAGTTACATGATCCACACGGCGCCGCCCGATTACCGGACGCCGGAGGTTTTTCACTGGCATGCGGAGATCATGCCCAAGCTGACCGAAGTGGGCGGATTCGAGTGGGGGAGCGGATTTTACATCAACCCCAAGCCGCCGGAGGAGGCGGCCCGGATCTTGAGGGAGCTCGAGTTGGTCATGAACGTTCCGGAACGTCACCTTTTACCATCACCCAAAGGGAGGACATACGGCTACTGAAATTTGGATAACGGCTGCGGAAGCGGCTCCATGGGCACAAACAGGCGGTCTAGGCGATGTACTTCGGGCGCTCCCCAATGCGTTGGCGCGGCAAGGGCTCACCGTCCGGAGATTTTTGCCGGGATACCGTTTCATTTCGCGCGAACTGTTCGAAAGCGACGGTCCAATCCTCAAAATTCCGTCCGGGAGCGAAAACCTTTCGGCCGAGTTTCTCACATTCGAGGAGGAGAGCGGCGTTCGGACGACGCTTGTCGTATGCGACGAGCTGTTCGGCCGGCCCGGCGTCTACGGCCCGCCCGGCGGCGCTTATGAAGACAACGCCCGGCGTTTCGCCTTTTTTGGCCGCGCGGTTTGCGAATACGCGCATCGAAATCATTCGCCCGATGTCCTGCACGGACACGATTGGCCGGCCGCCCTGGTCCCGATGTTCGCTCGATATGCCTATTCGTGGAAACAGCCGCCCAAGACGGTGTTCACCATTCACAACATGGCTTATCAAGGCCAGTTCCCCGCGGCGGAACTTCCGTGGCTTTCGTTGGGACCGGAGCTGGAGAAAGAACTTTTTCAGATCCAGGGCTTCGAGTTTTACGGAGGGATCAACTTTCTCAAGGCGGGACTTCTTTACGCCGACCGTCTGGTGACGGTGAGTCCGACGTACGCGAAAGACATCCGAACGCCGGAGTACGGATTCGGATTGGACGGTGTGATTCGGGAAAGGGCGAACGCACTATCCGGAATCCTCAACGGCGCCGACGAGGAAACGTGGGACCCGAGCACCGATCGGTATCTGCCGCGACCTTTCGACGCCGCGAGTTTCCGAGAAGGGAAAAAGGCGGCGAAAGAAAAAATCCTCGCGGAAATGCAACTCGAGGCCGATGGCCGCCCTCTTCTGTCGATGGTAGGTCGTCTAGCCGATCAAAAAGGGATTGATGTCCTGCTGGAAGCCGCGCTGCCGCTTCTGGGGCTCGGGACCGATCTATGCATTCTGGGCGACGGCGACCCCGCGTTGGCGGAACAGCTTCGGCAGCTGCGGAAACGATACCCGAAACGGGTCGGAATCCACGTGGGCTACAACGAACGGCTAGCCCATCTCTTGATCGCCGCGAGCGATCTGGTTGCCGTACCGTCCAGGCATGAACCGTGCGGCCTGACGCAAATGTACGCCATGCGCTACGGCGCGATTCCCGTCGTGCACGGTACGGGCGGACTGCTCGATACCGTGGAGGATCACACCCATCACCACGATCGGGGGACCGGATTCGTGTTCGATCCGCTCAACGCCCGGGCGCTGATCGAAGCCGTATGCCGAGCGTTGACGCTGGTTCATTCGCACCCCGGAGAATGGAAATCGATGCAGGTCCGCGCAATGAAGCAGGATCACTCCTGGACGGAATCGGCCCGCAAGTACAAGAAACTCTACAATGGGAAAAGTGCAGCCCCCGTCCCGAGAAAGTCCGAGATGCGAGTGGCCACGATCTCAAAATAAGCTCTTGTGGCGATTCCGTAGCGTTGGAACTCTTTTCCTTCTGTCGTTCGTCGGCTGCGCCCGGCCATCTCCGCCGTCGCTCCCGTCACCGTCTCCTCCGCCCTGCGATCTCGTTTTCAATCCGGAAAAACGAACGGGATGTTTTGTTTTTGCCGACACGGTTGCTTCGCAAGAGAGCCGAGTCCCCGTCTGGTACTTCCTCCCTTCCGATTTCGGACCTGAATCGAACATTCTGTTCGTCATGCATGGACACCGGCGCCATGCCGACACCTACCGCGATGATTGGATTCTCAAGGCCGAAAGCAAGCATGTCGTTTTATTAGCCCCCCTCTTCTCGGAAAACGACTACCCCAATCCGAGCGGTTATCCGTGGGGGAACGTCGTGAACAGCGACGGCGAACCGAACGAATCCGAACTCTGGACATTCAAGGTCCTCGAGCGGCTCTTCGATCGCTTCCGAGAGATGACGGGGAATCGAACTAGCGAATATTTCCTTTACGGTCATTCCGCCGGAGCTCAATTCATCCATCGTATGATTTTGTTCCTGCCGAACGCCCGAATCCACTCCGCGGTCGCGGCCAACGCCGGCTGGTACGTCCTTCCGTCCTTTAGCCAATGTTTCCCCTACGGCTTGAGCCATTCGCCCGCGACCCCCGAACTTCTCAAAGAGGCTCTTCAAAGGCCTTTGACGATACTTGCGGGGGACGAGGACGTGGACGCCGAAGATCCGCTCCTCCGAAACACCCGTAAGGCCCGGGCCCAGGGGAAGAACCGATTGGAACGGGCCCGGACGTTTATCCGCAAGTCCAAGAGGACGGCTTTAAAGCTTTCCGTGCCGTTCAAGTGGAACTTCGAAATCGTCCCCGGCGCGGCCCATTCGAATAAACAAATGATTGAGCGAGCGGCTCGAGTCTTCTTTTCCGACGAAGACTAAGTGCTTTCCTTTCTACTTCCTCGGATTCAATCGTGGACTCTTCTCTTCTAAACAGATAACTTAGCGATCTCACGTGCTTTCACCTGGTCCCGCTTATTCTTCCGAACCGAGGGTTCTCTGAAACTCCTCCTCATCGCTCCCGCGGGTCTCGAGGTTCAAGGCGTCAAAGGAAAGCATGTTCATCACCTTAATCTCGCGGTGATCGCCGCCCTCGCAGCACCCAATTTCGACGAAGTCCGGATTGTCGAAGAAGCTTTTGAACGACTCGATCTAGACGAGAGCGCGGATCTGGTCGGAATCACGATGATGACGTGCCAGGCGCCCCGTGGATACTTCTTGGCGGATCACTTTCGCAAGAGAGGAATCCGAACCATCTGCGGCGGCAGCCACGCCTCGTTCATGACCGAAGAATGCGGAAGGCATTTCGATTCCGTCGTGATCAACGAAGTCGAGATGGTCTGGGAAGAGATCGTCGGCGATTTTGAAGCCGATCGCATGAAACCGGTTTATCACTCGAACAAGCTCATCGATCTCAAAGACCTTCGAATGCCTCGGAAGGATCTCTTTTTCAACACCGGGACGACGCTCAACGCGCAAGTCCTTCAAACCGGCCGGGGCTGTCCGTTGGGATGCAACTTCTGCACGGTCACACTGATGTATGGAAAGACATTCCGGACACGGCCCATCGAACATATCGTGGAGGAGATCAAGCGGTACCCGTCGAAAATCTTCTTTTTCGTGGATGACAATATTTTTCTGTCCAAGTCGCACGCTTACGAACTTTGCGAGGCGCTTCTTCCGTTAAACATCAAGTGGGGAAGCCAAGGATCCATGGAGCTCATCTGCCGGGACGAGAAACTCCTGAAACTCGCGTCGCGGGCGGGATGCATGAGCCTCTTCGTCGGGATTGAATCCATCGATCAGGAAACGCTCAACTCCGCGCATAAGGCATTCAACAAGGTGAAGAATTACGAGGAAAATATCCGGAAAATGCACCGTGCCGGGATCAACGTGGTCGGCGCCTTCATCTTCGGGTTCGATCAGGATACGCCCGAGAGTTTCGACCGGGTGTATGAGTTCGCCATGAAGAACCATCTGGCCATGGTCAACACGGGAATCATGACCCCGTTTCCAGGGACGGATGTGTATGAAAAAGCGAAGCGAGAGGGGAAAATCTTCGACCACGACTGGGAACATTATACGGGCGGTCAACTGGTCTGGCGGCATCCCACGATGAGCAAAGAAGAAATCGAAGAACTCTATATCGAATTCCGCCAGCGATTCTACGCTTGGCCGTCCATCTTCAAGAGATTTTGGGCCAATCGCGCGCACCCGCTCTATTATTTTGCGATGAATTTCACGCACTGGTGGCGGGCGTATAAAAGCCCTCGGCTCGCCCCTTCCGCCGTGGCGCCCGGACTGCCGGACCTTTCCGCACTCGAACTTTCGGGTCCGTGAGTTCGCAACGATCAGGGTGAAAACTCGCCTTGTTTTTCTCGCCCGATTGTGATACCGGGTTAATCAACATCTCTTGGTAGGGGGGTGTCAGATGAAAATAGTTTGGCGGCGGGGGACCGCTGCCGCGGTCGCCGGGCTTATTCTTAACTCCGGTGTGGTTTGGATCGCTTGGGCGGGTCAGGAGAAATCGCAACGGGGCGAATCGCCCCAGATGGACGAATTGGGCCAAAGGCTCTGGGATAAATATATTGTCCCGGGGATCGGAGTGATTCGTGTGCCTCCCGGAATTCCGGTCGTATACCGTCCAGGAGCCCGCTGGAATTTCGGACCCGTAGATCCGCGAATTCCCCCCCGAGGCCCGGTTCCCCAAGAACAACCTGTTCCGATTGGGGATCCAGGCCGAGACAGAGATAAGTTCAATCCTTACATTTGGTGGCCCCCGGGCAAGCCTCTTCCACCGCTTCCCGACCTACCCAGGCATGGCCCGCCGAGTGAAATTCCGCAGTGTGCGGGCAATTCGAATGTTTGCTATTCCGATCTTCTCGCTTCCTTCCCAGGACCCAGCGCCCTGGAGGTGGCGAAGATGGGAACCATCAGCTTATTCGCCGCCGGCCTCTTTGCTCTGTTCAGGGGTGAAGCCATGGCCACAACAAAGGTGATCGCGGTTCCAAGCGGACTGGAATCGCAAATTCCGCCGTTTCCCTTAAGGCTCCCGAGGGAGGTGAGGGAGGTTCTCGCTGAAGACTTGGAAAGAACCGACAACGACATTTCGCCGGAAGAGTGGTGGAAAGAGAAAAATGACGGGGACCGAGGCGAATTCGTCTCGTGGCCGTATTGGTTCGTGGTCCACCGTTACGCACAGGCATGGGCGGGCTACGAGACAGCCAACTCACGACGGGAACCGCTGGGACAACGGGTAGCGGAAATTTACCTGCAACACGAATGGATGCGATCGTTGCGCGAACGGGAGGGGAATAAACTTGGACCCAGTTTGCGGGTTCTGTTCGGCAGCCTTCTTGAGGAAGATTCGGTGTTGCCGGCGGCCGATGGTTCGTTGACTCCGGATAAACGGGAGCTGCAGACGTCCAAACGGATGGCGGCGGTTCGGAAAATGGGGGAGACGCATTTTCGCGAGGTTATGGAAGAAAACCAAATTCCGATACCGACCGGCCGAGCGCAGTTTTGTTCCAAGGGGCTCGGCTGGGATTGTGAGCTGTTCGACCCCAGACTCTAAATGCGGCGGCGATATCGGCGGCGTCCTACGGAGTCGTTTTAACGGTCGGTCGGAAAATCGGAGGTCAGCGCTCCGACGGTCGGCACATAACAGCGTTTCGCGTAATCCAGAACCATTCGATCCGAGTTGTATCGGGAACCGAGCGTCACAAGGGCGTGTTTAATCTTGTCGATCCAGCGCGACGGCACCCCCTCGGGCGTTCGCTCGAAGAAATCGGGGATCACTTTGTTTTCCAGGACGCGGATCAGATCCTCCGCATCGCGCCGATCGTGCGTGTGAACATCGGAATGCGTCAGGCCGTCGCCGAAGGAATATCCGTTTTTCTTGTCGTAGGCCTCCGCCCACCAACCATCGAGAGAGGACAGATTGAGCGTGGCGTTGAAAATCGCCTTCTGGCCGCTCGTACCGCAAGCCTCGAACGGGCGGCGCGGACTGTTGAGCCAAAGGTCGCACCCCTGAACAAAATGGCGGCCCATATTCATGTCGTAGTTTTCCAGAACGAAGGCTTTCCCGGCGAAACGCGGATCCTGCGTGAAGCCGTATAGCTCTTTCAACATGGCCTTGCCCGTCTGATCGTTGGGATGAGCTTTCCCGGCAAAGACGATCTGAACCGGCCGCTTCGGGTCCGACATCAATCTGGCCAGCCGATCGGCGTCTCGGAAGAGAAGTGTAGGTCTTTTGTATTCCACGATCCGCCGGGCGTACCCGATCACCATCGCCTCCGGATTCAGAGAGAATCTTGAGTGCGGGAGGCCGAGGCGTTCGTCGCGCCGCTGAATCCGGCGGTCGACAAAGGCGGCGAATTCTTTTTTGAGCGCGCATTTGAGATCCCAAATCTCGAACGGGTCGATCGCATCGATCGCTTCCCACCCGGCGGGATATCGAAGCTGGGCGAACCATTCCGGCCCCAACAGGCGTTCAAAAAAACGGGCGAGCTGCGGCGCGATCCAGCTCGGGACATGCACGCCGTTGGTCACATGGCCGATCGGAACCTCCGGTGGAGCTTTCGACCAAAGATCTTTCCACATCGAGCGGGTGGTCTGTCCGTGCAATGCGCTCACGGCGTTGGATTTGCTCGCCAACTTGAGCGCCACGACCGTCATACAGAAAGGTTCACGTTCGTCGTTCGGATGAATCCGCCCCAAGCCGACGAATGCCTCGGGACTCAATTTCAGCTTGGATCGAAGCGGAGCCAAATGTTCGTTGACCAATTCGGGGGGAAATCGGTCGTGGCCCGCAGCCACCGGGGTGTGCGTTGTAAATACACTCCGCGATCGAACCCGCTCCGAGGCCGCCTCGAAGGAAAGATCTTCTTCTTCCATGACTTGGGAGATCGCCTCCAATACGGCGAAAGCGGAGTGACCCTCGTTGAGATGGATCACACCGGGGCGAATGCCGAGCTTCCGAAGCGCCCGGTAGCCTCCCATTCCCAAAATGATTTCTTGGTGCAAACGGGTGCGGAGGTCGCCGCCGTAAAGCCGCCGGGTGAACGCGAAGCGGTCGGCCGTCCCTTCTTTGCTGTAACCGTCCAGGAGCAAGAGATGGGCCCTTCCTACGCGAGTCTTCCAGACCTCCACGACGAGATTGCCGGAATTGACCGGGATCAAGAGCGACATCGGTTGCCCCTGGGAATCCATCACCCGCTCCAGTGCGACGCGGCGGAGGTCCATTTCGGTGTAAACCTCCTCCTGCGTTCCGTCGGTCGTCAGATTCTGAAAAAAGTATCCTTCCCGGTAGAGAATCGTCACTCCCCAGATCGGGACTCCCAGGTCCGAGCTGCTTTTCAAGTGGTCGCCGGCCAGAACACCCAGACCGCCGGAGTAGATCGGAAGCGATTCGTGAAGGCCGAATTCGGCGGAAAAATACGCGACGGGTCGCGCGGCCAAAGCGGGAGCGCTGACATTGGCCCAGGTTTTCTCGCTCTCTAAGTGCGCCTTGAGCGAGTGACACGCCCGCTCCAACCGAACACGATAGTGAGGATCCGCCGCGCGGGCCTCCAAACGCGCGGCATCCAATTCCAATAAGAACGCCGTGGGGTTATGGTTGACGGAGGTCCAAAGAACCGGATCGATTTCCCGGAAGAGGCTGTCGAATTCCCCGTTCCAAATCCACCGGAGATTGCCGGCCAATTCCGTCAAAAGGTCGCGAGAGTGCTTCATAACCGGAGCTTTCATCCAGTAAACACTAGACCCGGGTGGAGGGCAAAAAGATGTCTCAAATCATGGCCTGGGTCATAGGCTTGGGATAAACAAATGCCAAGGTGGAGGACGTGTGTCGATGAAATGCAGCGATGTGATGAGCACGCGTATCCAGATCTGCCAGGAGGATGACACGATCAATCTCTGTGCGGAACGGATGCGGGATTGCCAGATAGGTTTCTGTCCGGTCGTGGATGAGTTGCAGCGCGTGGTCGGCACGGTCACCGACCGTGATTTGGCCGTCCGAGCCGTGGCCGAGCGGCGGCCGTGGACGACGAAAGTCCGGGAAGTAATGACCCCGGGGACCATCATGTGCCGGTCGAACGCCCCGCTTCGGGACGCGGAAATCAAAATGGCGCGGCATCGGATCTCGCGAATCGTGGTCGTGGACGAGAGAGAGAGCTGCGTCGGCGTTATCAGCTTGACCGATTTAGTGCGGGTTGAAGCGCGGGACCGGGCCGGGGAAGTGGCCTACGCCGTCATGCAACGCGAAGCCACTCCGCAAAGTTGAAAATGAGGCGCTGAGAGTTTGAATGCAGGGGATCGCGAAAGAAGAGCCGAAAATCATCCAGGGCGGCATGGGGGTCGGTGTTTCCACCTGGCGCCTCGCAAACGCCGTGGCCCGTTGGGGACAGTTGGGCGTTGTGTCCGGAACGGCGCTCGATTCGGTTTGGACGCGCAAGCTTCAAAAAGGAGATCTCGGCGGACATTTCGAGCGGGCGATGAAAGCCTTTCCCGTGCCGGAGATCGCCGAACGAATGTACCGGAAATATTTCTCCCCCTCGGAAAAAGTTGCGCTCACGCCTTACAAGCGCCCGCCGATGCTGACCGCCTCACCCTCGAAGGAATTGAAGGAGCTTCTGATCGTTTCGAACTTCATCGAGGTGTTTTTAGCGAAGGAAGGGCACACCGGCCTGGTGGGCATCAACTACCTGGAAAAATTGCAGATGGCCACGCTGGCCAGCGTCTATGGAGCGATGTTGGCCGGCGTCGGATATGTTCTTATGGGAGCCGGGATTCCGCGCGAAATTCCCGGGGCTCTCGACAAGCTTTCGAAGCACGAACAGGTGGAACTTAAACTCCAGGTCAGCGAGTCCGGGAGCCAGGACGACTACCGCACGACGTTTTCACCCATGGAAATCATGGGTGGAGTGCTCCCCCCGCTCGTCCGGCCAAGATTTTTGGCCATTGTTTCCTCGTCTGCGTTGGCCTTGACGCTGGCGCGCAAGGCCACCGGAGCCGTCAACGGCTTCGTGATCGAGGGGGCTACGGCCGGCGGGCACAACGCTCCTCCGCGAGGAAATCTTCAGTTCAACGAGCGGGGAGAACCGATTTACGGCGCAAAGGATCGGCCCGATCTGGAAGCGATCAAAGCCATCGGTCTCCCGTTTTGGCTGGCTGGATCGTTCGGAAGTCCGGAGGGACTCCGAAAAGCGCTCGGTCTGGGAGCCGCGGGAGTTCAGGTCGGAACCGCGTTCGCCCTTTGCGAGGAATCCGGATTGTCTTCGGAGTTGAAATGCGATCTTCTGAACCATGCGAAAAACGGAGGGGTCGACGTATTCACGGATCCCGAGGCCTCCCCGACCGGCTTCCCCTTCAAGGTGGCGCGATTATCAGGAACCCTTTCGGAATCCGCAACGTATCGAGAGAGACCGCGGAAATGCGACGTTGGATATTTGCGGAGGCCGTACAAGAGAGAGGACGGCAGCTTGGGTTACCGCTGCCCGGCGGAGCCGATCGACACGTACATCAGTAAAGGCGGAAAAGTGGAAGAGACACACGGGCGGAAATGCCTCTGTAACGCCCTTCTGGCCAACATCGACCTCGCACAACGGCAGGAAGATGACTATGTCGAAAAACCCCTGATCACGATCGGGGATGACGTGAATTCGGTTGAACGCTTCATGAGCCCCGGAAGCTCGTCATACACGGCTGCGGACGTCGTACGAACCTTGCTAGGCTAGCCTAACCGCCGGAATCTGAATAGAGTACGGAACGTTCGATGAAGAAATTTCTTTTCGTTTTCCTTCTTCTGCTCGCACCCTACTCCAAGAGTTTCGCTCAAAATGATCCTCCGATCCCCTACGAGAACGGCTCCTGGTTCGTCGCCATAGAGGGGGGATATTGGGTCATCCTCGGCTCCGGACGAGAACTGGTGAAAGACGCGCCGCTCGTCTATCTCACGCTCGGATTCAACCTCCTGAATGAATTCAAGTCCGAAAAGAAAGACGATTCACTGACGTTCGGGCCGAAAATCGGCTTCGGCGTCGGCGAACCGCGAGCGACCCGCGATGTGGGTCTTTTTTACGACCTGCTCCTCAAAATTCGATACACGCTCGGAGATCGGGAGTCTCTCCTTCGGCCCTATATCGACGCTGGCCCCGGCCTGATCACTTACAACCAGAAAGCCTTTGAACTTGAAGGCGGCGCCGGCCTCGATTTCAATTTCGGGGGGAGCACCGTGGGTTTTAACGCTCAATACAAAGAAGTCATCGGCGCGGGCGAACTCAATCGAGGCGTCGCCCTGCTCGCCACTCTCGGCTATCGCTTCTAGCCATTCGAAATCCGGCTAAATGAAAACCCGGATCACGCCGGTTGCTCAAAAAGTGTCAGATGCTAGTGTCCTGTCGCAGATATAAGTTGCAATACCGAGATCGTCGATGCGCCTGATCCGCTAGGCGCGACGAGGGAGAATACCGGCAGTATTTGACCGAGGAGCAACAACGCAGGTGGCACTTTTTCAGCAACCCGCCAGGTTTTTGGGTATATTCCCCCGCCATGGACGCCGTCTATGTCGTAGATCCCGATTCCGACACGTTTTTCGAAGCGTGGAACGCGCTTGTGAAGCTCCTCGGCTTCACGGCCTCCGAACAGGCTACGACCGCCGATTCCGTTCGCTTCAGCCTTTCCGGAACCACCGGCCCCCGGTGGTTGGAGAGTGACCGAAACCGGCTTCACCAGGTCGGTTGGCATTTCGTTCGGGCCGCGGAGCCGCCCTCTTTCGCCGACGTGGCTTCGCAAACGGCGCTGCTTCAAGAGGAAAATGTACGCTATCGAATCAACGCCGAGCCGACGGGCGGACCGGAGAAAATCGAACTCCGGTTCGATCCGGGCCTCCGGCCCTGCGTAACCATACCGTTTGAAGACCGCGCGGAGAACGCGCCCCGATTTTTCGGCAAGTTCCGAAAAGCCTTGGCCGCGGGTTGCGGAATCT
>DATDPG010000053.1 GCA_035292885.1 Bdellovibrionota bacterium
GAATAGATGGGAGGGAGTTGGTCCTGCGTTCCGACGAAACGGTCCAACACGGATCGCAGAGCGACTTGGCTCATATCCACGGGCCGTTCGGCGATTACGCGCCCGACGGAATCGTACGTGTCGGTCTCTTTCCCGAGGAGATGCATCGGGATCGAGCGTGCCTGCGTGGCCGATCCGCTGCATGTTGAAGGCCCGCCGAAGACGGCTCACGACATCGTGCGACGTGATCCCCCGCGGTTTATCGATCAGCAAAACCCCGCTCGGCTGTTGCAGTTCCGTCATTCTTCTTCCCCGCCTCGGGTGTGAAAATGCCGAACGGCAGAGCGCGTTTCTCGGCTATTTCACCGCCGAAACTCGAGATACCGGAAGGCTGCGTCTACGTCACCACGCGGAGGGGAAAGCAGTTCAACTCCATGACGTACGGTTCGAACGACCCGCTGACGAATCGCGAACGGACCGACATTTTCGTCTCCGGCCACGACGCTGACCGATTGGGTTTGCAGGACGGCGAGAAGATTCGCCTGCGATCCGACGTCGGTCAGATGGATGGAACCTGCCGAATCGCTCCGATTCCTCCGCGGAATGTTCAAGTGCATTGGCCCGAGGGGAATGTTCTAGTTTCTCGCCACTATGATCCGGTGTCGTTTGAGCCGGATTACAACGCCGTCGCCCGGATTGAAAAGATCCTATAGGGTATTTAATCCACCGATGAAGCGACTCGGGCTTACCGCGTTATTAGGGTTGTTGGCGAATACCGCTGCATGCGTACCTAATCTGGGACGCACAAATGCCAGACTTGAAGATGGCGTCGATTTTGCGGTTTCCGCCGGTCCCGCGTTTGTGGCGCCAGGAGAAGGCACGAACTCCAATGCGGATGAAACCCACTTTTGGGCCCAGTTCGAAGTCGACCTTCAGTACGCGAAACAAAAGGAGAACCAATCCGGTTTCGCGATTCAAGTGAAGATGCCTCTCACCTTCGTTTTCACTACATTAGACGCTTACCTGGAACTTCCGAGCCGGCATCCTCACTATTACGGCGTCGGCGTTGAAGTGGGGTTGGTTACTGGGGCGTACGGAGCGTATTCGTACTACTTTACGAAAAATGGCTACGTTACAATTACGCCCCGAATTCATGTCTATCTCGGCGGTCTCAACAATTCGACCGACTCTGAGTCTCGCATTTGGATCAATCCCCAGGTTGCCATGGGGTTCATTTCGCCGTCGGGGTTGGTCGATACTTCCATCTTTTTTGGCTACAACAGGCTTCTGGGGAAGGGGGTCGACTTCTGTATTTATGACTGCGACACGACGGATTTTCGAAATCAATTCTATCTGGCCGGGGCGCAGTTGAGGTTCTAGAACCGGTGTAACAGCCTATGGCTGAATCGGGTCCAGGAGCGCTGGATCGTCGTTGCGGGGGGAGTTCACGCGCCGAGAAACTTCCGTGGCAACAAGCGGAGGCAAGGGCGCTGAATGCAACAACTCTTGTAGTTGATCGACATCCGAATTTGTTTTCGCCGGGCGGTGCGAAACCCACTCTTCCGCAAGGTCGGGCGGGAGGATCACCGGCATCCGGTCGTGAATCCCTTTAACGGCGCCCCGCGCGTCGGCAGTCAAAATTGTAAACGTTCGAAAGGTTTTTTGCGATTTAGCATCCACACCCTCTTCAAAGAGACCGGCAAAACGAAAAATCTCGTTATTGGGCAGATGAAACCAGATCGGCCGGCGAAATTTCTTGTCGCCCGTCCATTCATAAAATCCGTCGGCCGGAATCGCGCACCGCTTTTCCCGAAACGACTTCCGGAATGCCGGTTTGGTGGCCGCCGTATCGCTGCGGGCGTTGATGAGGCCGCTTTTTTCCTTCGACCAAGAAGGGATGAGACCCCAACGGGCGGGATCGAGGCGGCGACTGTTCTCTTCACGAAGAAAGATCCAAAACGGGTCGCCGGGCGCGATGTTGTACCTTGGCCGATAGAGGCGGGCCTGTTCGACAGCCACCTCCACGCCGAATAGCGCCGCCAGTTGCTCGTAGCTGCTGGCGGTCATCGTAAACCGGCCGCACATGCGGCGCAGAATACTACAGACTGGACGGTTTTGCAGGAGGCGTGACGTCCGCGTTCATCTCGGCAATCGGCGCGAGTTGGTTGGCGAGCACCGTGCGTCCGTCGAAGTCGGCCGCGTCGGCGACGTCCACGGCGCAGGCATTCACCGGCCCATACTCAACAGCTAAGTTACTCTGATTGCTGGTCCAGATCTTGTTTGTCGTATCAAAGTCCACGCATTGCCGTTGAACCAGCGCCTGGGGTGTGTGGTCGTTGTGGGGCCCAGCCCAGTTACAAATCATACCGTCGATACTTCCGATGTCCGCCCGCGTGACATCCGGGCCGAAGCCGAAATAACCGCAACCCGTTCGCCCGCCGTCACTGGCGGCCGAGAGTTCCGAAAGAAAGACCCGCGCGTGGGAATCACCCGTACCCGCCTGCCACGCGTAGGAAATCACACCCGTGCTATCCGAAACGCTGATGTCGAACGTGCTGTCGACAAAATTATCTACCCAGCCGTCCGGATCGGGATCTTTCTTTGACGCATCGAGTGCGTTGTTCGCATCGAAGGGATTCGCCGTATCGCTGCAATAAGACGCTCGTTGCAAGCGATAAAGAAGGCGGCCGTTGGCGTCTTTGGAGTAAAGAATAGAAGTAGCGACCATTTTGGCGCTCTGTCCTCCGCACTTCGCGCCCGGGCCGAATGTCCCGCCGCTCACAGTCATCCAGAGTCGTCCACGGTACGTCGAGTTGTCGTCCGACGTTGGAATATGTTTGAGATGTACGGACGTGACAATCGTCTGTGTCGCCTGGTCAAAGGTGGGAGCTTCGGCCGAACCCGAGACTTCGGACAGGAAGGATTTGAATCCATCCGACGTGTCGGCTTGACGTTCGATCGTAGCGGCGGAGATCGTAAACGGTGTGTCTGTTGCGGTTAGTCCGTCTTGCAACGTGGTCGTCAGGTCCTTGCTTTCGCCTTCCACCGGCAACGTATCCGCTCCGGTCACTTTCGCCACGCAAAGCATGCTGGAGACGAGATCCACAGCCATATCGACTTTGCTCTGCACTTCGGCCATGAGCGAATTCACCTTAGCCACGACACACGGCTCGTTCGTATTCGCTTCAAGCTCGTCCCAAATGCCGAGATCGCCGGGGGGGAGGTTGTCATCGAGCAGAGAAGGATCGTCGGGCGGTGCCCAGTCCGGGTGGTTGGTGTAGGAAATACTGGGTCCGTAACAGGTGGCCGCCGGAATGGGACGGAAAACGCCGATTCCAAAGCCGCAGGCGGTTGGATCCGTGGCGGTGATGCGGGTTTCGAGTTCGTCGATCCGTTCAAAGTATCCTTTGAATTCTTCGTCAGGGTTTGGGGTAGCCTGTGCGCGAGAGTTTAGGCGAACCAATCCTTCGACGACTTCCCCGGATGTAAACGGGCTTGTGACGGCCAGGTCTGACGGATAGGAGGCGGAGAGACCGTTGGTCTCGGTTGTCGGATTGGTGTTCGTATTGTTGCCGTCGTCCGTGGAATTCGAACAGGACAAGGGGCCCAAAAGCGCCGTACAGACAAAGAAAGCTACCCCTGTGAATCCTCGAAGCGTTTTCATTGATTTTTCTCCCCGGTTGGAATGGTCGGCTCCGATAGTATAACCGATTTCAGCCCGCTTTTTTCGGCGGCTCAAGAAATTTTCAGCCGGTCGCCGACACGAATTGTTCCAAAACGGCGGGGAATCGCGTTTTGTGCAAAGAAGATTTTTCCATCCACCTTCCGGTACGCGGCCAAAGTTGTTAACGGTTGTTCCCCACGCAATGCGGTATCGGGATCCACCGTCGTTACGCTGCAGCGCTCGCAAGGCTTAACAAATTCGATGCTTACGTCCCCGATCGCAATCATCTTCCAACGGTCTTCTTCGTAGGGATCGCAACCGGTGACCAAAATGTTGGGACGAAAACGACGAAAGGAGATGGGTGCGGGCAGCCGCCGGTTCAAGTCATCCACGGAAGCTTCGGAAAGAATCAAAAGTGGATAAGCGTCAGCGAAACTCACTTGGTCGCCCGATTGTCCATACTCCGGATCAACTCGTCGGTTCGTATCATCCGGCATGTAAACCACACGCGTACGAATTCCCAAAAAACGGCTGAACCACTCGGCCGCGCGATCTCCCTGATCGACGGCTTCGACTCGATCGTTAAAAACGACGACCGATCGAGAGTGAAACGGAGTTTGATTCCGTTGAAGGAGCAGAGGCGGTTGATCCGGCGCCGAAACCCGCGGGCCCTCGGCGGTGAGCTCAACATGAATGAGCGCCATTCTGGGAAGCGTTCGCTGCGTGAGAAATTGCCCTTCTTCATTAACGACCATCCAGCGGCGGTCAAACTCGAAACCACGCCGTTCCACTTTGGTCGCTGTAATCGATATCCCCCGACACGATTTGATCGGGTAGATCCAAAGCTCTTTGACTGTGACGGATGAGGCCATGGTGGCCATAGATTATTTTTGGAGAAGAGCCATGGCCAGAACGAGAAGTCCTTCCTTTCGTCCGAGCGCGCCTAACTTTTCGGGGCGAGTGGCCTTTACGCTCACCCGATCGGCTTCCAATTGAAGTGTCTGCGCAATTTTTCGTCGCATCGGGTCGATATGCGGGCGCAGAATCGGATCCTCCGTAACGATCGTGCTGTCGATGTTGGCGATGCGCCATCCTTTTTCTGCAACCAGCGCGGAGACTCGCTCCAGGAAAAAAAGGCTCGATTTGCCCCGGTATTTTGGATCGGTGTCGGGAAAGTGCTGGCCCATGTCGCCGAGCGACATCGCACCGAGAAGAGCGTCGCAGATGGCGTGGCAAAGGGCATCGGCATCAGAGTGGCCCGCCAGTCCGGCCGCGTGAGGAATTTCAACGCCGCCCAAGATCAGTTTCCGGTCTCTTGCGAACGGATGTACGTCGAATCCCTGTCCGATTCGAAACCCGCTCATTCGACCTCTCCCTTGAGAAGGGCTTCAGCCATCCGGAGATCGTTATTGAACGTAATTTTGAGATTACGCGGGTCTCCCTCGAGCACTCGAACCTTTCCGCCGAAACGCTCCGCCACTTGAGCGTCATCCGTAGCTCGGAAGGAATCCTTCGCTGCCTGATCGTACGCTTTCAAGATCCAGGGAAATCGAAAAACTTGAGGCGTTTGCATGGCCCAAAGATGGGTTCGCTCGACGGTGCGGTCGATTTTCGGCGGAGAGGAGACTTCTTTGAGTGTGTCGTGAACCGGAACGGCGACGACCGAACCGTCCCACCCTTCCAACGACAGGAGCGAGGCGGAAATCAATTTGCCGTGGATCAGCGGCCGGGACGCATCATGAATGGCGACGACGTCGCAGGGCCAATCGATCGCCCGAAGCCCCAGATGAACCGATTCTTGTCTTGACTCTCCCCCCACGATGGCCTTCACGACTTTCCGGATGTCGTAGCTGTGAAACGTCGACGGGTTGTACGATGCCAGCTGCGCTTCGGGGACCGTGATGACGATTTCTTCGACTTCGGTGCATCGTTCGAAGGCTTGTACCGAACGGACCAGGATGGGGAGCCCCAAGAGAGGCAGAAACTGTTTGGGGGTTGGTGTGCCGAATCGTTTTCCACTACCGCCCGCGGTAATGACGGCGGTGACGTTCACTCTTCGAAGATCTTGCGAATGTCCCGCTCGATCTCCTCTTCCGCGACCGATTTGGCCAATGCCAGCTCCTTGATCAGCAGGTTTCGGGCGGTGTCGAGCATCTTTCTCTCACCAAAGGAAAGGGTCTTCGTCTGTTTCAGCACAAAGAGATCGCGCATGACCTCGGCGATCTCGAACACCGATCCGGTCTTGATTTTTTCCATGTATTCTCGGTACCGGCGGTTCCACGTCGTGGTGTCGATCACGACATCGCGTTTTTGAAAAATCTTGTAAACCTCTTTCACCTTATCGCCGGTGATGATTTGGCGGAGACCGACGTTCTTGAGGTTCGACGTCGGAATCATGATCGTCATGTCGTTGTCCAGAATCCGCAGGACGAAAAACGACATGACCGTTCCGGAGATCTCCTTGTTTTCGATCCGTTCGATGACCCCGACACCATGGGCGGGGTAGACCGCTTTGTCTCCAACCTTGAAGGGGGCCTGTGCAGCGTTCCGCGTCATAAAAAGCGCAACACACTACCAAAGATTGCGGCAATTATCAACTATCGGAAACTATTCAAGAATTCTCCATGATCCTCTCGATGCTGTCGAGGAGGAATTCCATGTCGGACAGATCGATCTGCTTGAATTGAATTCCCATTCCGGCGGGATGGTCGGGAAACGCCCCTTTCGGTTTGGGCCCGGCTTTTCTCGTCCAAACCACCGTGCCGGTCGCTTCGACCGCCCGATCCGAGTAGGGAATGGAAAACTTGAGATCCACCTCGGTCCCCAGCGGCAGCGTGATGTCGGCCCGGATGAAAATTCCTCCTTTCGAGAGATTCATGATTTCGCTGTCCAGAAACGTCCCGATCGTGGACACACTGATCGGAATTTGAACCGGAAACCGCTTCGTTCGCGGCAGCCAGGTCTTGTTTGAATCGGTCATCTATCAAGAGCAACGGCCGTGCTCTGCGAATACGTCGAAAGCGTGCGGTTGACGTTCGTCACTTTCGGGATCTGCTTTTCCCGAAGGAAGGCCTCCATTTCGTCCAGGATCGTTATACAGGCGTTGGAGCGGACGAAGTTCTGCGTTCCGATCTGAACGGCGCTGGCGCCGACCACCATGAATTCTAATGCGTCCCTTCCGGAGGCGATACCGCCGATGCCGACGATCGGAATGTCGAACGATTTCGCGACTTCATAAATATGCGCGAGGGCGACGGGCTTTATGGCCGGGCCCGAAAGGCCGCCGGTCACGGAGGACAGATGGGGCGTCCGTTTATCCAGGTCGACGGACATTCCGCGGATCGTGTTGATCAGGGAGAGTGCGTTGGCGCCGCCGTTGATCGCCGCTCTCGCAATCGCCTGAATGTCCGTCACGTTCGGCGTCAGCTTCGCCCAGAGCGGAAGTTTCGTAATCTTTCGAATCCGCTCGACGAGCTTTTGCACTTCCTCCGGATCGGTGCCCAGATCGAGACCCCCCTTGGCCACGTTGGGGCAAGAGACGTTGATCTCCAAGGCCGCGAGTCCTTCGGAATTGTTTAACTCCCGTGCGACGGAGACAAAATCGTCGGGGGTTTCTCCGTAAATGTTCGCGATGACGGCGGTGTCGTATTTCCGAAGAGCGGGGAGTTTGTCACGCAAGAAGGCTTCGACACCGATGTTATGGAGTCCGATTGAATTGAGCATCCCGCACGCCGTCTCATGTATTCTCGGCGGCGGATTCCCGGCCCTGGGTTGTAGCGACAGACCTTTGGTGACGAAACCGCCGAGGCGGTTCAAATCGACGAGATGGGCGAATTCCAAGCCGTAGCCGAAGGTTCCCGATGCGGCCAGAACGGGATTTTTCAGTTTCAGCGGTCCGACCTGTGTCGAGAGATCGACGGTGAATTTCTTCCCCGTGCGCTCTGCGCGTGATGCCATTTGGAGTCGGCGGAGGTTAGCGCACCCGCTTCGGGCGGGCAAGATATGACGAGAAGATCTTTTCTCCCTTGGCCGCAAGAACCCCCGTGGGATCCAGTCGCTTGGCTTTTTCCAAGTGCAACAGGCCTTCTTGAGGCTTCCCGCGATAGAGGAAATCGAGCGCCAAATGATAATGCCCTCGCGCGGCCCAATGAGGGGGCGCGGAGAGAAGTCTCGTGAATTCGGCGGCTGCGCCGTCGAGATCTCCCTTGCGACCGAGGAGGATTCCGAGATTTAGACGCGGATTGGGAAAGTCGGAACTGAGTTCCAGTGCTTTTCGATAGTGTTGCTCGGCATCGTCGTATGCCCGGTCCATATCGTCCAGATACCCGAGCATGTAATGCGCTCGTGCGGAGGTGGGATCGACGTCGAGAGTCGCTTCCCAGAGCCGCCGATCCGATTTCCACCGAGCCGTTTCGCAGAACGAAAGCATCCCGAGAAGAACAATCGGCGCCGCCATCGCCAGCCGGAGAATGTTTTTCGAAAGTACAACCCGGTGGCGGTAACGGGAGACTGCGATCATCAAAGCAAGCGAGACCGATGCGACGGTGAGATAAAGGCGTGTCTCATCGTAGAGGATTGAAAGCGGTTCAAAGCTGGATGTGGGCGCGAGCCAAAGCATGCCCCAAAGAAAAGCCACGGCCGTTCGTGACCTTCGGCCGACGGCCAAGAGGATCAGAAGCCCGACCATCAAGGCCGCCGCCGCCATCCAAAACGCACCGGTTGCGGTCAGGGCGGCGGGAACATAAATCGTTCGATCGACGGTCAGAGCATCGGGCCAAAAGAGGTCGCGCAAATAGTACGGGAACACGGAGAGTTGCGTCGAAAAATATTGGAGGTGCGTGGAGGGATTCGGCTCACTGTCATAGGGACGGGGCACTCTCGGGCAAAGCTCTTTATAATAGAGGAAGGAGACCGCGCATCCCAGAGCGACAAAGACAAAACGGGATTTGCGTCCGGCTTTGGGGAAGATCGGTTCCGCCGCCAGCCAAAGGAGGGGAAGAATCATAGGACTTTCTTTGATGAGAAAGCTTCCCAAGAAAAGAAGCCCGGCGCAGATGAGCCAGCGCTTCTTTTGTGATCGCGAAAATTGAAAAAGGAGAAAGAGGGTTCCCAGGGCGGCCGATGCCACCCAAAGATCGCTCTGCTTCCAAATTATCGCGAGGGAAGTGACCTGAACGGGATGGAGAAGGAAAAGGGACGACGTCACAAAGGCCATGCGCGGAGAGAGATGAATGAGGCGTGTCGCAAGAACATAAAGAAGAAGCGCGTTCAAAGCGTGGAGTGCGATGGAAGCGAAGTGGAAAACGATCGGCGAAAAGTCAAAAATCCGGCCGATCAAGGCGAGGCCCGTGAGAAACAGCGGCCGATACGTACCGTCCATTTCGTGCGCGTGGTCGATATGGCCCAGCCAAAGCTCTTTGATGCCGGCAAACGATCGGAGCAGCTCATTGGTTTGAATGACGATTGAATCGTCGTAGTGATAGGGAGAGAAAAGAAGCGGCCCGAATGCAGCTACTGCGAGAATAAGAAAAAGGGAATAGCGCCGGATCAAGCGCTACGATCTTATCGTATTCAGGACGGAAAAAATGCTGTCGAGTGTTTTGGGGGTCTGGCCTCGTGTCGACAAGAAACGCACACCCATGCCATGCGGAGCCGTCGTTCTTCCCCGCCTGCGGCGGTTCGACCAGACCACTTCGCCTTCGAGATGGAATTTCATGGGATTCTCTTGAGGAAGCTGAAGTGTGAAGAAAGCCTTGGCTCCGCTCGGCAGTGGCACCGGCGTGTGAATGTACATTCCACCGCGGCTGATGTTTCCGGTCGTGGCCAGAATCGGTCCGTCGGGGCCCCGAAATTCGACGGCCACCGACATCTCATGCCGTTCGTGAGAGCGTTCCACTTTTTCAGTTCGTAAAGCTGGGGACATGGCGTCTTAACGCTTCCTTTCAGGCCAAGATCGAAATCCTGATTCGTTAAAGAGAAAACTATCAGATCTCGGAATCTTGTGGAAATCTTTTGCCGTCGCCCGAGGCCGTCCGCCATAACCTTCTGAAATAACACAAAGTTTAGATATCCCCAGGTGTGGAAGAAATGACGATATATGGTCACATACGTCAACTATTCTACGAGTCCAGCGTGCGGCGGCTAGGTTTTTCATTCTCTCTATCCCCATTCGATAAGAGAGCAAGAGACATACCGAAAAAGGGCCCCAAATTTATTCTGCCAAATCTCATCATATCCACGGTTTGGACTTCCTGGACCCATCCCAAGAAAATGGGGGTGTAACCGCCAGTTGCGAAAAAGATGCGTACTGAGCTGTTTTTGACCTGGGATTCCATACCTAAGGTCTCGTAATTTTTTACGAATCTTTTCCGTAACCGCATAGGCATATGCGAGTCTCGATCTATGTAGGTGTCCTTCATTCCCCCGTTCTCGGCTGGCAAGTAAACCGATAAGAATTGGCCGCGGTCGGACGACGCCCTCATGATGCTGCGATAAGAGCGGCCCAGACCGGGATTCTCCTGTCGCACGAGAAACTGAGATACACCTGTGTTTTTAGCTAGGTGTTGTGGCCTTAGGGTTGCATTAGATTGCTGGCGACGATAGGTGAGAGCCTAGAGCGAGGAGAATTCCGATGAAGACCAAAAAAGTTTGGCGTTTGATCTCATGCCTGCTCGTGTCATGCTTTTTCGTTCAACCGGGCCTAGCGCAGCAACCCAGGCCGGATGTAGACCCGGCGAATAAGCCGGGCAGTTGCCCGACCGAGGTTGTCCAGGCGATCTTGGGTATCCAGGATCCCGATGTTTCCATTGCGTTAGAAAACGATCGGATTCTGGCCACCATCAGGACAGTAGAGACATCCCCAGTTAAACCTGTGCAGATAAAGTTATCTTTCCAGGGGGAGCCAAAAACCGTTTGGAATGAGATCAAGGCGCTTCGCATTCCGGGTGTGTTCATCCAGGTCAAGGGTGATGAAGTTTGGGCGGTGATCAATGAGGTGGCCACTGTCAAAACCGTGGACATCGTTTGTTCTGATGACCGTTTCATGGCGTATGCACGAGCGGTCGATCCATCTCTTGTAGCGGAAGTCCTTAAGGGAGCGGTTGAAAAAGTCGCTGATCTGATGAAGGAGGCTACCGACCCTTACAGCAATTTATACCTGTTGACTTTGGCGCTGGCGGAACGCGGGGAGGAAGACATCCGGGTCAAGTCGCGACTCACAGGGTTAAGCAACCTGGAGAGACTCAAGGTGCTTGTCTTGACCTTGACGGATGTGGGGTCGGGCGTGTCGATCAGTCCAGCGACCTCTCTACCTATTAGCGGCGGACTGCTGCCCGGTTTGTGGTGACTGATAGGACTCAGGGAGTTTTTCACTCGACATTCGCTCGCCGCAAGCGCTTCGTCATTTCATTCGAGAGGTATAAATTTTGACGAGCGTTTTGGTCGTCCTGCGCCCTGAACTTACTGCGAACTCGCTGGCGGCTCGCTAAGCGGGAGTTCTTCATCCCCCCTTTCGCAGTTGGCTAGTAAGGCGACGAGATTTGGCCGCGAGACGAGGCCCGAGCGACGAGAAGCCCGGAGCATACGGAGGTATGTATGTGAGGAGCTTCGAGGAGCGAGAACGAAGTATCGCGGCCAAAGATCTAGCCGTGGTGCGAAAGGGGGGACTTGAACCCCCACGGGCTTGCGCCCGCCAGACCCTGAATCTGGTGCGTCTGCCGTTCCGCCACTTTCGCTTTGGGGGACTGTTTGTAGCTTCAAAGGTCCCGGGGATCAACTTTGAGATGGTCCTGGATCTGCGCCCGCAGAGCCAACGCCATGGGGTCGTTGGGTCTGGTTCGGAGGACTTCACGCAATAGGATGTAGGTCCCGAGAGCGTCTTTTCGGTAGTTCCAGATCAGATAGGCCGTACGAAGCTGCGTGTCCGGGTCGAGCGGGCTGATCAGTATGGCCTGCCGGAGCGAGCGAAACGCGGCGTCAATTTCCCCTTCGCGCTCCAGAAGCGTAGAGAAGTTTCGGAGCGTGACGACGTTTCGCGGGTCGGTGATCAAACTTAAGGTGAAGAATCGACCCGCCTCGCCCGAATTCCCGATATCCGAAGCAAGAATTCCGAGGTTGAGAAGGGCGCGCGATTGGAACGAGTCTCGTCGAACCACCTGGAGCAGAGCGTTTTTCGCTTCGGCGTACCGCTTTTCTTTCACCAGAAACGCGCCGTAGAACAGTTGGGACACGGCGTACTCGGGATCGAGATCCGAGGCATGGCGGAACGCCGCATCGGCCTTCTCGGCCTGGCCGGCATCTGCATAGGCCTGCCCCAAATTCACCCACGCTCGAACATCTTGAGCTTCATCACGGACATTCATCGACCAGAGAGTGACGGCGTCTCTCCAGCTTCGTGTTCGAAGAAGATCGTGCCCCGCGTACACCGCGAAAAGAACAACGGGTGCAATTGCAATCGCCGGCTTTGCGAGTTTCCAATTTTGCTTTGAGGCTAAATCGAGTGAACGGAAAAGGGCTAAGGCGACGAGAATGGCGATGCCGATCATCGGTAAATAAAGCCGATCTTCATCGACAGAGAGATCCAACGGAACCAGGCTGGATGAAGGGAGCAGGCCCAGAAAGAACCAACAAATCGCGAACGTAACGACGGGATTCTTCTTTCGTACCATCCAACCTACGCCAAGCGACGCCGCGGTCACGAGGATGCCGGCCCACAGTCGCGGGTCGTTCCCCTGGCGGACGGGCGGGAGGTAATGGAACACGTTCAGCCCCGCCGGCCAGAGGATGAGTTTTAGATATTCGAGAAGAGCGGCGGCCTGCGTCTGAAAATAGGCCCAGCGATCGAGTTGCATCGAGGGAGGGGTGTAGGTCTGGGGTTGATAGGGAAAGGCCTGTAACGCTCGGGGCATGGCGACGAATAAAATCCAAATGTGAACGACCGTGAAAAGGAAGATCGGGCAGTAGATGGCCGCGTCTCGCTCCCGCGGAGTCCGTTTTCGTTTCCACACAAGCTGGTCGCCCAAAAAAAGCGCCGGCAGGAGAATCAGTGCGCTTTCCTTTGAGAGAATGGCGACCCATGCACCGAGGTAGCCGAGCGCCAATGAATGGAAGCCCCCGCGCCGTTCGCTCCAACGTTGAAATCCGATAAAACTAAGAAGTATCCCGAGCGTTACCCAAAGATCGCTTCGTTTCCACGCGAGTGTAATGACGTTGGTCTGAACAGGATGGAGAAGAAAGAATAAGGCGACAAAAAGAGCGAACTTTCGCTCGCTTCGTCGCACGTCAGAGCGGGCCAAGCCAATCGCTAATTGATAGACCAGAAACGTGATCAGAGCGTGAAGGACGATGTTCGTGCATCGATAAATCCAAGGAGACGGACCGAATAACTCCCGCTCTACGGCGAAGGAACTCATGAGAAGCGGCCGAAAGCCGACGAATGTGAGTGATGAATCGAGAAAGAAATTCCGAAAGAAACGGGGGATCTGCCCGAAGGTAAGCCAATGGTTCTCGACGACGGCCGAGAGGTCATCAAACAGGAACGAATTGAATAGTGCGGGGAAAAAAGCGCCGAAGGCCGCGACTAGGAGACATGCCAACACAACGGCAGGTCGGGCGAAGAACGCTCTTGAAGGATTCGAGGTCATGTCCGGGATGGTTGCCAATCGCCGCTCAGAAGGGATAGTTTAATCGGCTCACACGATTTATGGCAGCTGCTTCGGAAATCGCCCTCGGTATTGATCTCGGCACGACCAATTCGTGCGCGGCCTACGTCCAGGAAGGCCGCCCGCGGATCATCCCCTCAGGCAAAGGATATGCGACCGTCCCTTCGGTCGTCGGTTTCAGCAAGAAGGGGGAAATCATCGTGGGGCACCCGGCGCTGGACCAAATGGTCACAAATCCGGCCGATACGATCTACGGATCCAAACGTTTGATTGGAAGGAAATTCAATTCGTTGATAGTCGAAAAAATGCGTCAGACGATGATGTATCCGATCGTGGAAGGCCCCGATTCCGAAACCGCCGTGCTTCTCGGCGGCAAGGTTTTCACGCTTCCCCGGATTGCGGGTCTCATCTTGACGGAAATTCGGGAGATGGCCCAGGGGCAACTTCAACACGAAATCCGGCGCGCCATCATTACGGTGCCGGCTTATTACAGCGATAACCAACGCCAGGCCGTTAAGGATGCCGGGGAAATGGCCGGATTTCAGGTGGAACGCATCGTCAACGAACCGACGGCCGCCGCCATCGCCTACGGATTCAACAAAGGATTCAATCAGAAAATTCTGGTCTACGATTTGGGGGGAGGAACGTTCGACGTTTCGATTCTCCATGTCCATGGAAATGAATTCCAGGTCCTCGCCACCGGCGGCGACACATTTCTCGGCGGAGTCGATTTCGACACGCGGATCGCCGAGTACGCACTACAGAAATTCCAGGAAGCGAGCGGAAAGGACATTCGCACCGAGAAGGTGGCGATGCAAAGGGTACGAGCCGCGGCGGAACGGGCGAAGCGCGACCTTTCCACCGAGAAGAGCGTGAAAGTTCACCTCCCTTTCATTACCGAGATCAACGCCGATCCGGTGGACTTAGCGCTCTCCTTGAGCCGAGAGCAAATCAACCGGCTTACCGGCGATCTTGTGGAAAGGACGCTGGGCATCTGCGACGAAGTGTTGGATTCGGTCGGGATGAAGAAATCCGAGCTTAACGAAATTCTTCTGGTGGGAGGGCAGACGCGGATGCCGTTGGTTCAAGGGAAGATTCACGAGCATTTCGCCAGGGCCCCCCGAAAGGGGGTCCACCCCGACGAGGTCGTGGCCCTCGGAGCCGCGGTGTTGGCGAATCCGGAAGCTGTCTCAGCGACCGTCACACTGAAAGATGTCTTGTCGATTCCGATCGGTGTGGCTTTGGGGAGCGGGCGCTTGAAGGTCATCATGGATAGGAACATCCCTTTGCCGGCGACGAAATCGTACAAGGTGGCGTTGCAAGACGGCCAGGGACTGGAAATCGATATTTATCAGGGGGACAAGCCTCAGATTCTTGAGGACGAATATTTAGGAACGTTTCAGTTCCCGGCGCCGACCAAGGGAGAAAAGGGGGGCCGCCAGTTGGAAATGAAATTTGATCTTTCGCCGGAATGTCTGCTTCGAGTGCAAGCGCGCGATCTGGACAGCGGCGAAGAGACGTCGGCCCATATGGTGACCCTGCAGACTCCCAAGAGTTTGAAGGAAAGCATGGCTCGAGCGGTCAAGGAGCAAGGGGGTCAAAAGACCAAATGGTTCTCGGCGCTCGCTCAGCGCATATTGGGCCAAGGATAACGTCGTGACGAAAGGAGAAATCGTTCAAAAGATCGGTCAGATCACCGTACCAGGACGGACACAGCGGGCGATGGATCTCGGCCTCGTCGAAAATGTGGCGGAGTGCAACGGCATCGTGAAGATCACTCTTCGGCCGGGAGGTCTAAATCCCCAAGAGAAAGTAGAGTTTGAAAACCAGGTGCGGAGAGAGGCGACGGCG
>DATDPG010000054.1 GCA_035292885.1 Bdellovibrionota bacterium
CGCTTCGCCTATCACGGTGTACTTCCACAACTATCTGCAGCGGCGGAAGCGACTGGCGGCGTGATGCCGTCTTCTTGGCGCCTGATTGAAACCGACGACCGCGCCGTACGGGAATTGGCTTCGACCTTAGCACTACCGGAACCGGTGGTGCGCGTGTTGTTCACCCGCGGTTTTTCGAAAGAGGACTCGATCGATCGGTTTCTTCGAAAATCGATGGCCGATTTGGAAAATCCCACGGTGCTGTCGGGAATGAAAGAAGCCGTGGGTCGCCTGGTCAAAGCGATTCGGAACCACGAAAAAATCTTGGTTCACGGGGATTTTGACGCGGACGGAATTACATCGACAGCTCTCCTCATTGCTTTTCTCCGGGACATCGGAGCGGACGTAACCCCTTTTATCCCGAACCGATTGCTCGAAGGACACGGGATATCTCGCCGGGCCATGGATCTCGCGAGTTCTTCGGGTGTTCGTTTGTTGATTACCTGCGATTGCGGAAGCTCGAACATCTCGGAAATCTCCGAGCTTGCGAAAGCCGGAATCGACACGATTGTGACCGACCATCACGAACCGCCGCAGGAGCTTCCTCCCGGACTGGTGATTGTAAATCCCAAACTGTCGCGCGGGAGCGGCGCGCAGGACGATCTTTCGGGCGTCGGCGTGGCGTTCATGTTGGCCGTTGCGCTGCGGGCCCGATTACGTGAGGAAGGGTACTTCGTGGATCGGACCGAACCGAATCTGAAAAACTATCTCGATATCGTTGCGTTGGGGACATTGGCGGACATGGCACCTCTCTGCGGTCAGAATCGGATTCTCGTATCCCACGGATTGGATCAGCTCCGCGTTTCGAGTCGCCCGGGAGTGGAAGCGATGCGAGAGAAGGCCGGCTTATCCCCATCCGCCGTAATCCATGCGGATGATGTCGGTTTTCGTTTAGCACCACGGATCAATGCCGCGGCTCGTCTGGGTCACGCGGATCAGGCGCTCGAACTTCTCTTAACGGATCGATTCGGGCGCGCCGAGGAATTGGCGGCCCAATTGGAAGCGTGGAATACGGAGCGCAAGGAACTTGAAACACGTATGACCCGTTTGGCGACCTTCGATGCAGAACGTCAGATCACCGAAGGAGCTAACGTTGTGATCGTTTCATCGGAAGACTTTCATCCGGGCGTGATCGGTCTGGTCGCGCAAAAACTTGCGCAAAGGTTCGGCATCCCCGCATTTGTTTTTTCACTGCAGGGCGACGAAGCAAAGGGTTCCGCGCGAAGTCGCTCGGGCGTCGATTTAGTGACCGCACTTCGCGGTTGCGCCTCCATCTTGGTTGGATTTGGCGGACATCGAGAAGCTGCGGGCTGTACGCTCGAGAGAAAACGTCTTCATGAATTTTCCCAACAATTCCGGCGAGAAGTGGCTCTGCAAGCGGTTTACGCAGCGCAGGAGATTCTAATTGACGCGGAGCTTAATTTGGGGCAGGTAAATGATAGGTTCCTTACGGATCTCAATCGGTTGCGTCCGTTTGGGATTGGAAATCCGGAGCCGGTCTTCCGTACTACGGCGAAGGTCCTGGGCACGCCGCGAGAGATGGGAAAAGACCACGTGCGGGTGACGTTGCACGATGGAGCGGGGCCGACATATTCGGCGATTGGTTTTGGAATGTACCGTTCGATCGGATCGTTCTTGAAAGGAACTGTCCAGGTGGTTTACACGCCGGAGGAGAACTTCTGGCAGGGACGTCGAGAGGTTCGAATCAAACTTCGAGACGTTCGAAGTGTCTGATGATCGTACGGTCGCGGTGTATAGGGCTTAGACAGTTTTGTGCGGAAAAATGGGGCGATATTAGTGGGTTAAAAATGGCTTCTAGGAACTGTGCAAAAATATGACAACAACGCGAGTAAAGAATTCATGCCTGGGCCCATGCCCCGGGGCCCTCACATCCGTAAGCACTTTGTTTGATTGGAAGTTGTCCACAGAGGAAACGATTGCGGCGTTTGGCACACATGTTGTGATTGCTGAAAGTCAGACGCCGCAAGGGGAGGAACAATGGAAATGGTTGCGGCGAAGCTAGGGGAGAAAGAGTCGAAATCTTCCCGGGAGACGGTGTTACGCGATTTCGTGAGGCTGTCGTGGAGGGCGACGCGCGGTTTGACGACAGTGGCGGAAGCGGAAGGGCGAGATCTGGTTCGGAAGATGACGGAGCTCGGCCGAGTTACACCGGAAGAGGGGGATCGGTTGCTCGGAACCCTGCTGAGCCGAATGCAGAGAAGCCAGGTCATTTTCGAACAACGAGTAGATTCGAGTGTTCGGAAGGCGATGGATCGGTTGAATGAACTTTCGACGCGGGAGCTGGGCCGTATGGGTGATCAAGCTTCCCGGCTCGAGAGGAGGTTGGAAGGATTAGCTCAGAAGAAGCGGGCCAAATAAGCAGTTAGCGTTCAGGGTCGAGTTCGGGGGGACGAGGCCTTGATCCGGGCGGAAGGATGGCGGGTTCGAAGGGGGGCATTCTTCGCGTCCTAAAAGAAGGGTGGTCGTTGAACCGCCCTTCTTTGTTGTCGTTCGTTTCAATCAATAGCAAGAATCAGGGAGATCGAAACCCAAGCCGAAATCCCCGGTGGTGCACGCGGCCGTTGTAAGATCGGTTCCGCACGCGGTCATATCCAGTTGATGGGTGCTGCAATATTCGCCCATGGCAGTTGTGCAGGTCGATTTGGATCCGAAAGACTGTGAACTCGCCGAGGGGTAATAGATTCTGCAGTTGCTTTCACAGTCGCATGTTTTGGTGCACACCGTCTCCGCATAATCGCCACATGAGAGCGATGTCGTCGTGGTGTCGTCGCCGCAACCAATTCCGCCCAAAATCATTAGACCGAAAGCCAACGTGCTTACGAAAAAGCCTCGCATTCGGTTAAACGTACCGGCCACCCGAACGAAAGCAAGAATTGTTCTAACCTCTATTTACAGAAAAATGCCTGGGCTCGTTTCTCAATCTCCGCCGGCGTCAGATCTTCCTTGTGAGTGCCCAGGGACCAGCGGTGCCCGAACGGATCTTCCAATTGACCGTATCGGTCTCCCCAAAACATGTCGGCGACGGGCATAATTGCTTTCGCTCCGGCATCGGCGGCGCGTTGAAACGCCTTGTCGACGTCTTTTACATATATAAAAAGGCCGACGGGCGTGCCGTTTAGACCTTGAGGGGATTTCTGCCCTCGATCCGGAGCTTCCTCTCCCATCATGACGATCGAATCGCCGATTTTGATCTCCGCGTGCATCAACGAGCCGCCCGGCCCGGGCATTCTCGTCAATTCTTCGGCTCCGAACGCCTTTTTATAAAACTCCAGCGCCTTCGCCGCGTTTCGGATGGTCAAATAAGGCGTGACGGCATGATATCCTTCCGGAATCCAGTTCGCTTTTTTCGCCATGATGTTTCTCCTGTGTTCGGAATGAAGATGGACTTATTCACCAACTCCGTCCGTGAGTCAATCGCGCAATTTTTGGTCCATGGCACGAAAGCGTAAGGCGCCGGCAATGTCGCACTCTGCTATAATCAGTCCATGCCGAAGAAACGCGTTCAAATGAGTCGTGTATTACGTCGGGGCCAAGAGGACGACGGCATGTTCGATCTTAGATTTTGGCAACGTGTGGGACCTGAAGGAATTTTTGCGGCCGCATGGGAAATGGTAAAAGAGGTTCAATTTTTCAAGGGACAAAATGCCGGCGAATCCAGACTTCAAAGATCTGTTACGCAAATTATCCGACGCGGACGCTAACTTCTTGATCGTCGGCGCCCACGCCGTGATGTTTTATTCCACACCGCGATACACGAAAGATCTGGATATTTGGGTAGAGTGCTCCAAGGACAACGCAGTCCGGGTGTATCAAGCTCTTAAGAAATTTGGTGCTCCAATGGCCGATCTCACTCTAAAAGATCTCTCGGCCCCGGACACCATCTTTCAAATAGGCATAGAACCAAACCGTATCGACATCCTTACTACGCTGAAAGGTCTTGATTTTGAAAACGCCTGGAAGAATCGAGTTTCTTCCACCTACGACGGTGTACCCATTCATCTCTTGAGTATCGAAGATTTGATAACCAACAAAAGTGCGGTAGGACGAGATCAAGACATTCTCGATTTGAAGAATCTTCAAAAAGCAAAAAATCGATAGCTTTCTGGCTGAATTGAGGCGGTTTCCGTCCTTCAACTCTTTCGATGAGTCAATCGCGCTATTTTAAATCCAACGATCGAAGGCGCAACGCGTTTCCGATCACCGACACCGAACTGAAACTCATCGCGGCGGCGGCGATCATCGGGTTGAGCAAGAGGCCGAAGGCGGGGTAGAGGGCGCCGGCGGCGATTGGAATGGCGAGGGTGTTGTAGACGAACGCCAAAAAAAGATTTTGGCGGATATTTCGAAGTGTCGCCCGGCTCAAACGAAGGGCGCGAACGACGCCTCGCAGATCTCCTTTCATCAACGTAATCCCAGCGGTTTCCATCGCGATGTCGGTCCCGCTGCTCATGGCGATTCCGACGTCCGCTTCGGCCAGGGCCGGTGCATCGTTGATTCCATCGCCCGCCATGGCCACCCGTTTTCCCTGTGCGCGCAGGTTTCGGATGAACGCCGCCTTATCGGTCGGCAGGAGTTCCGCCTGAACTTCCTGAATCCCGAGCTCGCGCGCTACCCGATCCGCTGAGGCTTTATGATCTCCGGTCAGCATCACAATGCGAATCCCGCTTTTTTGGAGCCCGCGAACGGTTTCCATCGCGGAAGGTTTGATCGGATCGGTAAATCCCAAAAGGCCGATCGCCGTCTGATCCTGCGCAACGCAAAGTAGCGTCTCTCCATGATGTGCGGCTTCGCTCGCATGTTCGGTGACGGCCGTTGTGGAGATGTGTTGGTCCTTCAAATAGTTCTCCGTCCCCACG
>DATDPG010000055.1 GCA_035292885.1 Bdellovibrionota bacterium
TTGGAGATCTGGCGCGATTTCATCGACGGAAATGGGCGAAAAAAATCGTGGCCATCAGCGGGTCGAACGGAAAAACGACGACGAAGGAAATAGCGGCGGCCCTGCTTGGGGCTTCGTACTCCGCCCTCAAAGCCCCCGGGACCTGGAACAACGCTTTGGGCGTGCCGCTTTCCCTCTTGATGCTCGAAAAAAAGCATGATGTGGCCGTCCTTGAAATGGGGATGAACGACTTCGGCGAACTTGCGATGTTGGGGCGAATGGCCGAGCACGACGCGGCGATTCTCACCAATGTCGGGCCGGTTCATCTGGAAAAACTCGGCTCCGTCGAGGGGGTGGCTCGGGCGAAGGGCGAACTTTTCACGTCGCTGAAAGAGGGCGGCACGGCCGTGGTCAATCAGGACGACGGATGGATCGCGAAGCTCGCGTCGACGGTTTCCGGACGCAGAGTGACCGTGTCTCTGGCCGCCGGCGCCGACGTCTCGGCGAGAGTTCTACAGGATCTGGGGAGCGAGGGATTTCATTTGGCCGTTCAATACGGCGGACAGAAAACGGAAATCCGATTTCCCTTTGTCGGGATTCACAACGTCTACAACCTTCTATGCGCCCTGGGGGCGGCGTTGGCCCTCGAGGTTCCGGTGAGTCGTTTGCAAAAGGGAGTGGATGCGATTGTCCGGCCGTCGATGCGGCTGGAGACGATTGAATGCGGCCGCGGAATTCGCTTGATTAACGACTGTTACAACGCGAATCCGAGTTCCACGCTCGTGGCGTTGGAAGTGGTTCGGGACACGTCGCCCAAGCGAAAGCTCGCCGTGCTCGGGGACATGATGGAACTGGGAGAATTCGCTCCGCGCGCTCACCGGGACATCGGCATCAAGGTAGCCACGTTCGGATTCGCCCATTTATTCGTCCTGGGCCAGTTTTCAGGGGATCTCGTCCAGGGGGCGGTCCAGGGGGGAATGCCGCGCCAAAACATCACCGTGGGGAAATCGCACGAAGATCTGGCGAAAGCGATCTCCGAAAACGCGAAAGAGGGCGATACGATTCTCGTGAAAGGTTCGCGCGGAATGAAAATGGAAAAGGTAACGAACGAACTTCTCCGGCTTTGGCGGGAGAAAGGGGCGTAATGCTTTATCACCTTCTTTACCCCCTTCACACGCACTCGGCTTACGGTGTGTTCCGGGTCTTTCGGTACATCAGTTTCCGTGTATTGATGGCGATGCTGACGGCGCTTCTCATCAGCTTCTTGTTCGGTCCGGCGCTGATCCGCGCGCTCAAGAAATATCAGATCGGCCAGCAGATCCGCGATGACGGTCCCAAGACCCATTTGGGAAAATCGGGAACGCCGACCATGGGGGGAATCCTCATCGTTTTGTCGATGGTGGTGTCGTATCTCCTGTGGGGAAGGCTCGACATCGCGTTTTCCTGGATGGTCTTACTGGCCACCGTCGGGTTTGCCGCTATCGGTTTCGTGGATGATTACTTAAAGCTTCGGAAAAAAGTGTCGAAAGGACTTTCGATTCGGGGAAAGTTCAAGCTCCAGGGTCTGATTGCTCTCGTCGTCGGACTTCTTCTCGTGATCTTCGGATTCGACACGCACTTGACGGTCCCGTTTCTGAAGGATTTCACGCCGCATCTCGGATTCGTCTTTGTCCCGTTTGCGATGTTGGTGATCATCGGCGCCTCGAACGCGGTGAATCTCACCGACGGTTTGGACGGTCTCGCGATCGGACCGGTCATGATTTGCGCCCTGACCTATCTGATTTTCGCCTATGTCACCGGCCACGCCGAGATGTCGGCGTACCTGCAGCTGTCCCAGGTCCGGGGTGCCGGCGAAATGGCGGTCTTTTGTGCGGCCATGATCGGCGCGGGTCTCGGCTTCCTTTGGTACAACACGTATCCGGCGCAAATTTTTATGGGGGATGTCGGGTCACTGGCCCTCGGTGCCGCGCTGGGCGCCGTCGCAATCATCACGAAGCAGGAACTTCTTCTCATCGTCGTGGGCGGAATCTTCGTGGTGGAAGCGGTCAGCGTCATCGTCCAGGTCTTCACGTTCCGGACGATGGGGAAAAGGGTTTTTCGAATGGCGCCGATCCACCATCATTTTGAACTCAAAGGGTGGGCGGAACCCAAAGTCATCGTCCGGTTTTGGATCATCTCCATCATTTTGGCGCTCATCGCGCTCGCAACCCTGAAATTGAGATGAGGCGATGATGGAAACACTTCAGGGGAAAAGAATCGCCGTGATCGGCCTCGGTCCGCGCACGGGAGTTTCCCTCGTACGCTATTTGTGTACTTCCGGCGCAAACGTCATCGCTTACGACCGGCGGTCCGAATCGGACTTGGGGGAAAGTCTCCGCCCTCTGTCCGGGCTTCGGTTCGATCGGGAATTCGGCACGGAGGATCCCCGTCGGATTGACGGGGCCGATCTGGTTCTCGTCAGTCCCGGCGTGCCGTCGGATACGAAATTTCTCTCCCGCCTCCGTTCGCGGGGGAAATCGATCTGGAGCGAGATTGAGTTTGCGTCGCGCCGCCTTCGGATCCCGGTCATCGCGGTGACCGGATCGAACGGAAAATCGACGACCACGGCGCTCATTGCCCATATTCTTTCGCATTCGGGGAAGCGGGTCTTCTGCGGGGGAAACCTGGGGACTCCTCTGATAGAAGCCGTGGATAAGCCGTATGACGTGGCCGTTGCGGAGATTTCGAGCTTCCAGCTGGAGGCGGTAGAGACGTTCCACCCGCGAGTCGGCGTGCTTTTAAATATTTCCCCCAATCACCTGGATCGGCACAAAGATCTTCGCACGTACGCCGGGCTCAAGGAGCGACTCTTCGACCACATGACGTCGGGGAATCGCGCGATCCTCAACCAGGACGACGCCACCTGCCTCGAAATCGCCCGCCGCATCCACGCGAATGTTTGGTTCTTTTCGCTGCGGAAAAACTCGGACGCCCAGATTCGATTGCAGGACGGATTTATCTCGCTTCCGAACGGCGAAAAGGTGTCGATGCGATCGTACCGCCTGCCCGGAAGCCACAATCTGGAAAACGCCCTGGCGGCGGCGGGAGCGGCGGCGTCCATGGACTGCCCATCGTCCCTGATCGAAAAGGCGATTTCCACGTTTGAAGCGCTTCCGCACCGTTTGCAGCCGGTCGCCACGATCGACCAAGTGCGCTTTATTAACGACTCCAAAAGCACGACGCCCGATTCCGCCGTGCGGGCATTGGAGAGCTTTCCGAATCCGATCGTCCTGCTCGCCGGCGGCCGGCCCAAAGGAGCGAGTTACGCCAAATTGGCGCGGGCCGCCCAAGGGAAAGTCCGATCCGCCTTCTTCTACGGCGAGGCGGCGGAAGAAATGGCCCGGGCCTTTTCCTCCGTTCCTCACCGGGTGGTGAAAACACTCTCCGAGGCGCTCTCCGCAGCACTCTCCGTCGCTCAATCCGGGGATGTGGTGCTTCTTTCACCGGCCAATGCGAGCTTCGATCAATTCAAAGATTTCGAAGATCGGGGTCGGACATTCGCGGCCTTGGTCAAACGGAGCGAGTCGACACGGAAGGGCGTGGAGGCCGATCGATGACACCGTCCGCCAAACTCCGAAAGATTCGGCATCTCGATCCTGTGCTCACGCTGGCTACGCTCGGACTCTTGGCGCTGGGAACCGTGATGGTTTTCAGTTCCAGTTCTTCGATCGGGGCGGAAAAGTTCGGCGACAGCGCCTATTACCTGAAGCGGCATCTGATCTGGATGGCGATCGGGGGATTGGGAATGGGCGTGACCTTCTTCATCAATCCGTTTCCGTTGAAAAAGCTTGCGACACCCGCCTTGATCGGAGGGCTGATTCTCTTGGGTCTCGTCATGGTGACCGGAACGGCGCGGAACAAAGCCGTGCGATGGCTAAACCTCGGAGGCCTTGTGTTTCAGCCTTCCGAGTTCGTAAAGCTGACCGTGGTCTTATACACCGCCGCCTATTTGGCGAAGGCCCGGGAAAGGATTCAAAAGTTTTCCAAAGGGTTGCTCCCTCTGTTGGCCACGGTGGGCGGGATTGTCCTGGTTCTGCTCAAGGAGCCCGATTTCGGGACGGCCGTCCTCGTTACATTCGTCGTCGCCATGATGGTCTTCGTGGGCGGGGCCAATCTTTGGCACGTCGGAGCGCTGGGTGCTCTGGCGGGCGTCGCGAGTTACGCGCTCATTTTGTCGTCGGCTTATCGGCGCCGCAGGCTGATGGCGTTTCTCCATCCTTGGCAAGACCCTCTGGGGAGCGGATTTCAAATTCTCCAGTCTTTCATCGCCTTCCAGAACGGCGGGTTCCAGGGACAGGGACTCGGGGACGGCACGCAAAAATTGCTCTACCTGCCGGAAATGCACACCGATTTTATTTTCGCCGTGATCGCCGAGGAACTGGGTTTTCTCGGAAGTTTTCTGGTGATCTTTCTCTTCGCCCTCATCGTGATTCAAGGGTTTCGGCTTTCGCTTCGACTCCGCGAGCCTTTTACGTCGAGTTTGGCCCTGGGTCTCACCGGCTTGATCGGTTTCCAGGCCTTCTTTCATATGGCCGTCGTCATGGGCCTTGTTCCGACGAAGGGCCTTACGCTCCCCTTCATCAGTTACGGCGGCTCCTCGTTGGTGATTACGTTGATGTCGATCGGGCTGCTTTTGTCCTTGTCGGCGACGCTCTCAATGACGACCTCCATGGCGCGCAGGAGGGTGCGATGAAGCTGCTCATGGCCGCCGGCGGCACCGGGGGACACGTGTTTCCGGCGCTGGCGATCGCGCGGACGGCTGTGGCGAAAAACCGCGAGACGAAGGTTCTCTTTGTGGGGACCCCCAAAGGCTTTGAGAGTCGGTCGATTCCGAAAGAGGAATTTCCGCTGGAGCTGATCTCCGTCGGCGGCCTCAAAGGAAAACGCTTTTCCGATCGGATGCGGAACATGGCGACCCTTCCGGCGGCGTTTTGGGCGTCGTGGAAAATTCTTCGAAACTTCGCCCCGAACGTGGCGTTCGGAATCGGAGGATACGCGTCCGGGCCGATTCTCCTCCTGGCGGCGCTTCGAGGACTCGAAACCGCAATTTTGGAACCGAACGCCGTGCCGGGCTTCTCCAATCGGGTGTTGAGCCGATTCGTGCACCGCGTGTTTCTTGCGTTCGAGGAGGCGAAGTCGAGGCTTCCCGAACGAAAATGTCTCGTCGTCGGAAACCCGATCCGGAGCGAAATATTGCGCGTCGCCCCTCCGATCTTTTCGGGAGAGAAACGAACGCTCTTGATCTTCGGCGGGTCGCAGGGGGCGCATCGCCTCAACGACGCGATGATTCACGCACTGCCGTTCCTGGAAACGCTTAAAGAAAAGCTCTTCATGATTCATCAGACCGGGGCGCGGGACGAATTAGCCGTGCGCAAAGCGTATCGAGATCGATCGTTTCAGGCGGAAGTCCATCCGTTTATCGATGGCATGTCGGAAGCGTACGGGCGGGCCGATCTGGTGATCGGCCGTTCCGGATCGAGCGTGATGGAAATCGCCGCCTGCGGGCGGCCCTCGATCCTCGTTCCGTTTCCGTACGCCGCGGACGATCATCAACGAATGAACGGCCGGATTTTCGCCCAGGCGGGCGCGGCCATCTACATCGAAGATCAGGACTGCAGTGGCGAAACGCTTGCGAAAGCCATCCGCGAGTTGGTGACGAATCCCAATCGCCTGCGGGAGATGAGCGTCCAAGCCTTGCGATTCCGTCACGAAGACGCGGCCGACCGAATCGTTCAAGAACTCACGCAGATGTCCGGGAGCCGGTCCGAGCGGGAGGCCGCATGAAGCGCGTGCATTTCATCGGCATCGGCGGAATCGGCATGAGCGGAATCGCCGAAATCTTAGTCCGATCGGGCTACCAGGTGAGCGGCAGCGATCTGCGGCAGAACACCGAGACGGCCAAACTCAAGGGACTGGGAGCGAGAATCTATAAAGGTCATCAGAGTTCGCAGGTGGGCGATGCGGAGATGGTCGTTTTTTCCTCGGCCGTTTCCAGCGACAACCCTGAAATGATGGAGGCGAAGCGCCTCGGCCTTCCGGTTCTCGCTCGGTCGGAGATGCTGGCGGAGCTGATGCGGAAGAAGCGATCGATCGTGGTGGCGGGGGCCCACGGCAAAACAACGACCAGTGCCATGATCACCACTCTCCTGTTGGAGGCGGGATTCGACCCGACGGCGGTGATTGGAGGCAGGCTTCGGCGGATCGCGGGAAACGCCAAGATGGGGACCGACGAGTGGTTTGTGGCCGAATCGGACGAGAGCGACGGCTCGTTCCTCCATCTCCTTCCCATGGTGGCGGTGATCACCAACGTCGACCGCGAGCACCTCGACCACTACGGTTCGTTCGAAAACCTCGAGCAAGCGTTTGTGGATTTTGGAAATCGCGTCCCGTTCGACGGTGTCGTGATCCTCTGCCGAGACGACGCGCCTCTGGCCAAAGCGATTCCGAAAATCGATCGACCAGTCGTCACGTACGGGATGGAATCGGAGGCGGACGTTACGGCCAAGAATGTCCGCTGTTCCGCCGGACGCTCCAATTTCACGGTCGTTTGGAAAGGTGAAACGGTCTGCGACCTTTTAATTCCGGTGACGGGAAAGCACAATGTCCTCAATGCCCTGGCCGCGGCCGCCGTCGGCCACCATCTTGGACTTTCGTGGGGAGATGTGTCGAAGGGGTTGGCGGCGTTTACGGGAATCGATCGGCGGCTGGAAACGAAGGGGGAGTGCGGCGGAATTCGAGTGATCGATGATTACGCCCACCACCCGACCGAAATCCGGGCCTCGCTCGAGGCGTTACGACTGATGGCGGCCGGCGGCGCGGTGCGCGTTCTTTTTCAACCCCATCGGTACACGCGCGTACGGGATCTTTGGAAAGAATTTGTCGCCGTCTTCGATCTTGCCGACGAAGTGGTGGTCGCGCCGATTTATGCAGCGAGCGAACGCCCCATTTCCGGCGTGGAATCGGAGCGATTGGTTAAAGAAATCGTCCAGCGGCGAAAGACGAGTGTTCGGTACGCTCGATCGCTCGAGGAGGGGAGCGATTACCTTTCGGAGAATGTGAAAAAGGGGGACCTCCTCGTGACGATGGGCGCGGGGGACGTGACGAAAATGGCCGGTGCGCTTTTGGAAAAACTTCAACGGGCGACGCCGAAAGGAACAGGGCGGTGATTACCGTGACGATTCACGAAAGCCCGAGAAAAGCGAGTTCGGAGTTCGACGCACTCGAACAAATTTGTTCGGGTTCAGTGCGGCGGAACGAATCGCTGAAAAGATGGACCACATTTCGATGTGAAGCGAAAGCGGATGCGATTGCGTCGCCGAAAACCATCGAGATGCTCACGAAACTCGTCGATCGGTTGATCGCCATGAAGACCACGTGGCGGGTTCTCGGGCGCGGATCCAATTTGTTGGTGAAAGACGGCGGGTATCCGGGCGCCTTGGTCGACCTCGCCGTTGGTTTCTCCGCGATCGCGATCGAAAACGAGGATTCGCGTGAAACTCGGGTGCGCGTCGAGGGTGGGGTTGCCAACGGGACGTTTCTCCAGTGGTGCCGGGACCGAAACCTGAAAGGGTTCGGATTTTCGTTCGGAATTCCCGGTTCGATCGGAGGAGGAATACGGATGAACGCAGGCACGCCGCTGGGATCGTTCTCCCAGATTCTCCGGGAGGTCGAGGGATTGGATTTTTCCCGCAAAGTTGCTCATCCGACGCAACTTCGTGTCGAAGAGAAGGATTTTCTCTACCGCGATTTTCCGAAGGGACACCATCTTGTGATCACCGCCGGGTCTTTTTGTTTGAAGAAGTCGGATTCGGCCTCCGTCAATGGAGAAATCGAAGCGGCGAAGGATCGGCGAAAGAATCAGCCGCTGGAACTCCCCAATTTCGGCTCGGTCTTCAAGAATCCGCAAGGCGACTTTGCGGGGAGATTGATCGAAGCCGCGGGGCTCAAAGGGACGCGAATCGGAGATGCGGAGATTTCACGGCGTCACGCCAATTTTATCGTGAACCTCGGCCGAGCAAAAACAGCCGATGCACTCACACTTATGTCGATGGCTCAGGAGACCGTTCAAGAGAAATTTGGCGTTAAGCTTGAACCTGAAGTTCATGTGATCGGGGTGGAAGCATGAGGCGGAGGCATGGGCGAGTAAGGCACCCCGGCCTGTTGCGCCTCTTCGCGTCGTTGGCCTTCGTGGCGGGAATGTTGTCGCTCCCTTGGCTGGTGCGAAGCACCTTGCCGAAATTACCCGTGAACGTGCGCGAACTTTACGTGTCGGGCGGTTCACTCCTTTCCGCCCTCGATATTCGATCGATGGCCAAAGTCGATCGAGGCCAGAAACTGTTCTCGGCTTCCATGGAACGCGTCGTTCAGCGGGTCAAGGCCGATCCCCGGGTCGAAAGAGTGGCGGTCGTTCGAAACGCGACGGGGGATATGGCCATCCAGGTTACCGAGCGAAAAGCGGCCGCGCTCATCAATCTTGATGACCTCTATTATGCGGACGCCGAAGGTACCATCCTCGGTTCGGTGCCGGCGGGCGCCAAAGACATGGAGAGCCTGCCAATCGTCACCGGTCCGTGGAAAGGATCCGCCAAGAATCGAAAATCGATTCCGGAGATCCGTTCGGCGCTCGAATTGATGGCCGTGCTTGCAACCGCGGGAGTTGCGCAGAATCAAATCTCGGAAATTCATTTCGATGAAAAGCTCGGCTGGGTTCTTTACCACGTGGGCTGTGGAATGCGGATCGTGATCGGCTGGGACGGATTCCCGACAAAAGCCAAACGGCTCAAACGCGTGTTGCGCGATTTTGAAAAGCGAGAACCGCTCGTTCGCGAAATCGACCTCGATTTCGACGACCGGGCGATTGTCAAACTGAAACGAGCACAGCGCGGCTCGGTCGCAACCAAGGGGGAACTTCGAACGGCCGCCATCGGCCGCCGCGCTATTGTCGCGGTTCCCCCGCACCCGGACGACATATGGGGCGTTGAAAACCACGACGGTCCAAATTCTTCGCGCGCTGCGAAGAATTTGGACCGTCACATCATAGAGAAGAGGAGTGGAGATGGCGAAGAGGGATAACTTAGTGGTCGGGCTGGATATCGGCACAACCAAGATCTGCACCATCGTCGGTGAGATGACCGACACCGGGATCGACATCGTGGGAATCGGAACGCATCCGTCGAAAGGGCTGCGAAAGGGGGTCGTGATCAATATCGATTCCACCGTTCAGTCGATCCAGAAGGCGGTGGAAGAGGCGGAGCTGATGGCGGGGTGTGAAATTCATTCCGTCTACGCCGGGATCGCCGGAGGGCACATCCGCGGTTTTAACAGCCACGGAATCGTGGCGATCAAGGACAAGGAGGTCAAAGCGATGGACATCGATCGGGTCATCGATGCCGCGAAGGCGGTCGCCCTGCCGATGGATCGCGAAGTGCTCCATATTCTTCCGCAGGAGTTCATCGTCGACGAGCAGGACGGCATCCGCGATCCGGTGGGAATGGCGGGCGTTCGGCTCGAAGCGAAGGTGCACATCGTCACCGGAGCGGTTACTTCGGCGCAGAACATCGTGAAGTGTTGCAATCGGTGCGGCCTCAATGTCTCCGATATCGTCCTGGAACAGCTCGCTTCGGCGGACGCTGTTCTCACAACGGACGAAAAGGAACTGGGCGTGGCGATGATCGACATCGGCGGCGGCACGACCGATCTCGTGGTTTTTGCTCAGGGAGCGATCAAACACTCCGCCGTGTTGGCGTTGGGAGGGAACCACCTGACGAACGACATCGCGGTCGGAATTCGCACGCCGACGGCGGAAGCCGAGGAAATCAAACACAAGTTCGGCTGCGCGATGGCGAGTTTGGTCGACCGGGAAGAAACGATCGAAGTGCCGAGTGTCGGCGGACGAAAACCGCGCATCGTATCCAGACAACTTCTTTGCGAAATCGTGGAACCGCGAGCGGAAGAGATCCTGATGCTCGTGAAGCGCGAAATCGAAAAATCGGGGTACGGAGATCTGATCGCCTCGGGGCTGGTGATCACCGGCGGATCTTCGATTTTGGACGGCATGGTGGAGTTGGCCGAGCGGGTCTTTGACTGTCCGGTTCGCCGGGGAGTACCGCAAGGAATCGGCGGTTTGGTCGATGTTGTGTCGAGCCCGATGTACGCGACGGGAGTGGGATTGGTTCTCTACGGCAGCAAACAGGAGACGCAGGCTTCGAAGTTCCGCGTTCGAGAGGCGAACGTTTACGCGAAGGTCCGGGCGCGGATGCGCGAATGGTTTGGGGAGTTCTTTTAAACCTTAACGGAGAGACGAAATGGGAAAAAAAATTCAGGAAGAGGAGAAACTCATGTTCGAGCTGGTGGAATCGGAAGGGAATACGGCGAAAATCAAGGTCATCGGTATCGGCGGAGGAGGAGGTAACGCCGTCAACACAATGATTGCATCGGGATTGGCGAACGTCGACTTTATCGCCGCGAACACCGACATGCAGGCGCTCGGAGCCTCCAAAGCGCCCGTGAAACTGCAGATGGGCGCGTCGTTGACGAAGGGGCTCGGCGCGGGTGCGAACCCCGAAATCGGCAGGGAGGCCGCTCTGGAAGACCGGGATCAGCTCGCCGAGACGTTGCGCGGCGCGGATATGGTCTTCATCACGGCGGGAATGGGCGGCGGGACGGGCACCGGGGCGGCTCCCGTGGTCGCGAAGGCGGCGCGCGAGGTTGGAGCCCTGTGCGTGGGTGTCGTCACCAAGCCGTTCGTGTTCGAAGGAAAACGGCGGAGACTGTACGCCGATCAAGGGATCGAAGAGCTCAGTTCGGCGGTCGATACCCTGATCACCATTCCCAACCAGAGACTCATCAACCTGGCGGGAGAGGCGACGTCGATCTTGGATGCCTTCAAGAAAGCGGACGAAGTTCTTCTGCAGGCGGTTCAGGGAATCAGCGATCTCATTACGATTCCCGGCCTGATTAACCTGGACTTTGCGGACGTAAAAACCGTGATGAACGGCCAGGGAATGGCGATGATGGGGACCGGACAGGCGGCAGGCGAACGCCGCGCTCTCGAGGCGGCGCAACGGGCGATCTCCTCACCGCTTCTGGAAGACATGGACATTCATGGAGCGACCGGAATTCTTCTCAACATCACCGGCAGCTCCAACATGACGTTGCATGAAGTCAACGACGCGGCGGTCATGATTCAGGAAGCCGCCCACGAAGAAGCCAACATCATCTTCGGCGCCGTCATTGATGATCGGATGGGAGACACGATGCGGATCACGGTCATCGCCACCGGCTTCGGGAAAAAAGCGGAGCTCGCGAAACCGGTTCCAGCCCAACGGATGCACGTGCCGCCGAGACTTCCCGCTTCCTCCGCATCGATGGAAGAGGGAATCTCGCGGCCGACGGTGCTGCGCCGCCGGGATGTCGACTCGCTGGAATTCCGGAAGCGGGCCAAGGAACTCGGCCTCGATTCGATTGAAGAGGACGAGTACGACATCCCGACGTTTCTTCGGAAACAGGTGGATTAATTAAAGGGACACACGCCTGGACCCAAATTCCGCAAGCTTCGCCCATGTCGTAAGAACACGCGGGCGAAATTAGAGCCGTTTGAAAAGCCACGCTTCTGCGGCGATATGCTCGAATCCGAGTCTCTCGAATGGGCGAAATGGACACGGTAGGCGGGGTAAGCCATAATTTCGTTTATGGACCCGGTAAAGCTGCCCGCTTTTTTGCTTAACAGGCGTGAAGAAGTCCTGGAATTGGCGGCGCGACATGGCGCCACGAACGTCCGCATTTTCGGATCCCTCGCCCGGGGCGAGGCGCGATCGGACAGCGATGTGGATATTCTCGTTTCCATGACACCTGGACGAAGTTACTTCGATTTTGTCGCCCTGTGGCAGGATCTGGAGGAACTCCTGGGACGAAAGGTGGATGTCGTTTCCGACAGGGGAATGAGCCCCTATTTGCGGGACCGAATCCTGTCGGAAGCCCGGTCGCTATGAAGAAGGATGATCGGGTTTATTTGCTTCACATTCGAGATGCCATCCATCAAATCCTGACCTACGCCAAAGACGGACGCGATTTCTTCCGGGGCGACAAGAAAACACAGGACGCCGTCATTCGCCAATTTCAAGTCTTGGGGGAGGCGACAAAGAAGCTATCGGCGCAGTTCCAGAATTCACACGGGGAGTTTCCGTGGAAGACGATGGCCGGCATGCGGGATAAGATGGTACACGAGTACTTTGGGATCGATCTAGAATTGGTATGGGACGTTGTGGATAAAGAGCTTCCGAACCTTGAAACGAAAATAAATCAGCTGCTGGCGGGATTGAAGACGTAACGGAATTCGGGTTACGGCGTATGGCCTTGGAATTTAATCGGTAGGGTGTCCCCCGATTCACGATGATCAGCGTAATTCTTCCCATCTATAACGAGGAGGAGAATCTTCCGCGCGTTCGGTCGGAACTTTTTCCGGTTCTTGAAACACTGGGAACGGAGTGGGAGATCGTGGCGGTCAACGACGGAAGCGGTGACAAGAGCGCCGTATTGCTCGCCGAGTTATCCGCGCAAGACCCTCGAGTCCGTGTCGTTCACCATCCTGAAAACCGTGGTCTCGGAGCCGCCGTTCGAACGGCATTCAAAGAATGCCGGGGCGATTACATCGTTACGCTGGACGGGGATTTCACGTTCCATCCTCGATTCATCCCGAAACTTATGGAACGCGCCCTAGCGACGGGAGCCGACTGCGTGATCGGATCCCCTTTTGCCGACGGGGCAGGATTTGTAGGTGTCCCATCGCATCGCCTCCTCCTCACGCGAGCTTCCAACTGGCTTTATCGAAAGATACTTCGATCGCCGGTGACGTCGATTACGGCAATCTTTCGTTTTTATCGTCGCGAGGCGGTGCAGGCGCTCGCACTTCGGTCGGACGGTTTTCCGATCAACGCCGAAATCCTGTCGGGGCTCCTTTCCCACGGCTGTCGGATCGAAGAAATTCCGGTGCCTCTCGAAGGGCGCGTACATGGGGAGTCGAAAGCCGGTTTGTTTAAGGAGACCTACCGGCATCTTCAATTACTTTGGTCGATCGCGCGTCAACACGAAGACTGGGAAAGGGGATTCGGCGCGTTGGTTCTGGCCGTGGCGACAGTTTTGCTTTTTTGGCCGTCCATCCGTTTTGGTTTTCTCAATTGGGATGACGACCAACTGCTCACGCAGCATCCTTGGTATCTTCCGGTAACGTATAAAAGCCTGTTCGCCATGTGGAATCCGCTGTCGCTCTGGGAGGGAAAGGCGCTGGATTACAGCCCCATCCGGGATTTGAGTTACGCCCTGGATCTCTGGGTGTGGGGATGGAACCCTTTCGGATTTCATCTGACCAACGTTCTTCTTCACGCGGCGAACGGGATTTTAGTCTTTTTGTTCCTCTTGAATTTTTGTTCCTTCGGCGCGGCGTGGATCGGATCGATGCTCTGGGCCTGGCATCCGTTGGCGATCGAGCCGGTCGCGTGGGTGTCCGGTCGAAAAGATCTGTTGATGGCCTGCTTCGTCTTGATCGCCCTGCATTTGGCCCATAGAAATCGTTGGTTTGAGGCGTTTGGAAGCGGCCTAGCGGCTCTCCTTTCGAAATACACGGCGCTCCCCTTGGGAATCATCTTTCTGACCCCAATCGGAGGCAATCGGTCGTCCGCCCGCCGGACGCGCACCTCTCTTGGTTTGATCGTATTCGGACTCGCCATTGTTGGATTTGCCCTGGCCGCCAATCGCCATCGCGGGGAAGTGATCGTCGCGCAGAAAGCGGAGGATTTTGTCCATGTGTGGCCGGCGGCGCTTCAGGTAGTTACGCATGCGGTCCAAAGTGCCGTCTGGCCGACGGCCCTCTCCGCTCGATACGTCCAGCATCCGGAACTGGGATGGTTCAACCATTCGGTCGCCGGCGGCGCGGCGCTTTTGGTGGCTACCATGATCGCTCTGTTTTATTTGCTCCGAAAATTACCTGCCGCTGGGAAAGGACTTCTCTTCGGAGCATTGACGTTTCTTCCCTACCTGCCGATCGTGCCGACGAATATTTGGATGGCCGATCGATATCTCTATCTATCTTTAGTCGGAGGAGTGTGGGGATGGGTGGCGCTTCTCGATACCGCTCCGGGAAAGGTCCGACGGGCGCTTTTGCTGTCCAGCGTGATCCTTGCCGGTCTGTCGGCTTGGCAGACGCGCGCTCGTCTTCCGGTGTGGAAAGATTCGCTCTCTCTTTGGAGCGACACGGTTCAGCGGTCGCCTTCTCTATATTATGTCTGGGGAAATCTCGGTCAGGCTCAGTTGGAGACGGGACATACCCAGGAAGCGATTCGATCGTTTGAGCGGGCGTACAAACTCAATTCGGCATTCAAGGAAGCATGGCTTTTTCTCGGTCAGGCGTATGTGCGGGAAGGCCGTAAGAAGGTGGGAATAGAAGCATTGGTGCGTTTTGAAACGGAATCGCCGGAGACCATGAAAACGAGAAGACTGCGGGAACGGGCGATCGCCTGGGCCGAAACCGGGGAAAAAGAGCGGGCCGAGAAATTGTTCAAAGAGCAGCTTCGAAACCAGCCGACCGATCCGGTGGCGTGGGGAAATCTGGGAGTCTTGTATGTGCAGAGCGGTCGGGACGGAGACGCGCTCGATGCCTGGAATCGGGCGATTCGGGTTCGGCCGGATCTGCCCGTGGCCCGGCTCAACCGGGGCCGATATCGATTTCTTCACGGGGAATGCGACGGAATGAAAGAGGATTTTCGCGCGTTTCGAGAAATGACAGGCGCGGAGCGAATGGAAATTCAGAGATTGAAGAATTCATGTCGGTGAGGAAGAAGCGGGTGGCGATCGTTTTCGGGACTCGGCCCGAGGTCATCAAACTTTGGCCGTTGATCGAGGCTCTCCAAAAGTTTCCGCGGATCCGGACGACGACCGTCAACACCGGGCAGCATGGATTTCTTTCCGCCCAGGCGGCTCGCAATCTCGGCGTAAAATGGAACGTCAATCTTCGCGTCATGGAGCCGGATCAGCGGCTCAGTTCCGTTGTGGCTCGGATGGTCGACAAACTGGATCGACTGTTCGCCCGGCTCGCTCCCGGTTTAGTGGTTGTTCAAGGCGACACGGCGACGGCCCTTGCGGCCGCTCTGGCGGCCTATCATCTAAAGATCCCGGTTGCGCACGTCGAGGCGGGGCTTCGTACCGGAGACCGATATCAGCCCTTCCCCGAAGAAAACTACCGCGTCATGGTGGACCATCTCGCGACGCTTCATTTCGCTCCCACGCTTCACGCCAAGAATGCGCTTCTTCGCGAGGCGATTCATGGAAAACATTTATATGTCACGGGGAACACGGTCGTAGACGCCGTCACGCGGCTGGTTCGCCGGAGCCCGGCACCGCGTTGGCCGAAACCTTATCTGTTGGTCACGCTCCACCGTCGGGAAAATTTTCGGGGGACCATTCGAAACGTCGCGCGGGTTCTCATCTCCGTTCTCCGTGAAGAGCCCAATCTTCATGTGGTCTGGCCTGTCCACCCCAACCCCAATGTCCGCCGTCAGATTCCGAAGGCGATTCGCCGTCATTCCCGTGTTCATTTGGTTGAGCCGCTTCCGTACATCTCCTTCCTAGGCTCGGCAAAAGGTTCCACGCTCATTCTTTCCGATTCCGGCGGGATTCAAGAAGAAGCTCCCACGCTCAAGAAACGGGTTATTTTGGTTCGCAACGTCACGGAACGGCCGGAAGCCGTGAAGGCAGGCTGGTCTTCGTTCGTCGGGACCGAAGAGAAGGCGCTGCACCGAGCCATCCTTATGAATCTTCATCGCCGAAAAGTTCCCTCCGGGCCGAATCCTTTCGGGGACGGTCGTTCTGGAACGCGGATCGCGCGTCTCCTGGCGGAATACTTGAAAGATTGATGAGCGATACCTAGACTCCCAACCAACCATGCCTCCCATTAAAGTCGATCCGAAAGGCCACAAACTGAAGGTCAAAGCGGAGGAAGCGTACGCCCAGATGAAGTGGAAAAAGGCGCTGGAACTGTATCGAGAGGCGGCCGGCTTGATCCAAAAAGACCCGAAGATCGAACAGCGGATCGGCGATCTTTATAGGCGCGTCAACATGAAACAGGAATCGGTTGAGCAGTACAAGAAAGTGGCCAAAATGTTCGCGAGCGACGGTTTCTGGGCTAAGGCGATCGCGATTCAAAAGATCATTCTGGAAATTGATCCGACCGAGTCGGGTGTCCAGCGCCAACTGGCGGAATTGTATTCAAAGCAAGGGGTACAGGCGCGCACGCTGCCGGAGGTGGAACCGCTAAGCCCCACGGCTGAAGAACGGTCGGCGATTTCCATATCGGGAGCCGAACCTTTGGCAATGGATCACCGTGTGGACGATGCGCTCATCGGAGGGACGGTCAGCATCTCCGGGGCCAAACCCCGGACGGTGGATTCACCGCCCGAACCGTTTCGTAATCCCAAAGAGGTCGAATTCACCGCGGAACCGGAGGAAAATCCCCTCGGCTCGCCTTTGGGAAAAGTCGGTGCGATTCCGCTGCTCTCCGAAATGGATACGGAAGAACTCCATGCGGTTTTGGAACGGCTTGCCGTACGGCGCTTTCCCTCCGGAGCTTTCGTCTGCGAGGAAGGGGATGTCGGCCGATCGATGTACATCATTGCGGACGGCTGGGTCGAAGTTTTGACGAAGGATACGGACGGTTCAAAGCTGGTTCTCGGGAAGCTGCGGGGAGGCGATTTCTTCGGCGAGTTCGGCTTGCTGACGAACGGCCAACGAAACGCTTCGGTGCAAACGAAGACGGACGTCGAATTGCTGGAGATCACGAGCGCGGATTTCGAAACGATCGCGGCGAAGCACCCGCACATATGGGCCGTTTTGGAAGATTACCTGCGCCGAAGGCTCATCGATACGATTGTCGCCAAGTCTCCGGTGTTTCGGGCGATGACGGAAGAGGAGCGGGCGAAGCTTCCCGCTCTCGTCCGGCTCAAAAAGTTTAAAATGGATGACACCGTCATGGCTGAGGGGACCGATGGAGACGAAATGTATTTTATTAAGGCAGGCAGGCTCATCGTCACCGTTCAGCAAGGAAAGGATCGCGTGCTTGTCGGCGAGCTCGGGCCCGGAGAGTACGTGGGCGAGGTGGCGATGCTGACCGGAAAACCGAGGACGGCCACCGTACGGGCCAAAACGGACACGGAGGTCTTTACGCTCACACGCAAAGACGCGGCAATGGTTTTGCGCGGCAATCGCGAAGTGCTGACCCGACTTAAATCCAAGATGGACGAGCGATCGAAAGAAACGGCGGAAGCGTTTCAAAGTTATCGGGAAGCGCGAAAAACGCTCGAATTCGTCTAGAATCCCTCATTCGTATGAGAGGGGTTCGAAGAGGCTATCCAAAAATACCATTACGGGCTCCGGTCTCGGCGTGCACCCCCATTGCTCGGCGGTGCTCGCAATGGGGACCCCCGCCTCGCCACCCGTAATGTTATTTTTGTCCCAACTCGCCGCACGGCTCATTACGCAACGGACGCACACGTGGCTTTGAGAAAATTCGCGCTTCACGTTCTGCTTCTGTTGATAGTGGGGAGTGCACTGTACTACCCAACGCTGCGGGCGCCGTTTGTTTACGATGATTATCTTCATTTCGTAGAGAACGAACGGATTCTCCATCCGCAAAACGTGGGCGACATTTTTAAGAACGGCCTGCAGGAGACGCGGCCGATCTACAATCTGTCTCTTGCCGTTCAAGCGCGTTGGTTCGGAACAGATCCCACGATGGCTCATGCAGGGAATGTGGTATTGCAACTTTTGGCGGCCGTACTTCTCTACCTCTTCCTTTTGCGGATGACCGGTTCGGCGATTGTTGCATTTATCGCAGCCGCAATTTTTGAGATTCACCCTCTGGCCGTTGAATCCGTGGCGTACTTCAACAGTCGGTCCGGCCTTCTTTCTCTTCTCTTTTCTCTTTGCGCGTTTCTTTGTTTTGAAAAAAGGGGGCGAATCATTTTTTTCACGGGTCTGTTTTCGCTTGTCGCCGCGATGGGGAGCAAAGAGGACGCCATCGGTTCGGTGGCTTTGGCGCTCCTATTCGACCGGTGGCGGCAGGCGCACGGTGGAATCGGTTGGAGCCGCTTGCGACAGGTCGCGGTCCTGGCGACGGCCATTACCGTGCCTTTCCTTTATCTGGTCTTCCGCTCCCCCCATATCGGAACCGTTGGGGAGATCGTCGAACCGTGGTGGCGGTACCTTTGGCAACAAGGGACGCATGTTCCCCTCCATCTGTCGCTTTTCTTATGGCCTTGGCCGCTCACACCCGATCGTGACCTTTCGCCCTGGATGCTGAGTCTCCTGGCCGTGTCGACTGGATGGATTCTTTTGTTCGGCCTCCTTGCGATCCTGTGGAGCTTTCGGCGAAGCCGTGTCGCTTTGGGGGTCGTTTGGGCGATTGCGGCGCTGATTCCGACGCACACGGTGGTGCCGATGCTGGATCTTCAGGCCACTCGTCTCCTCTATCCTGCAATCCCGGGGCTTTCGCTGGCTTTCGCAAGCGTGTTGAGTGCATTCACAGAGAGGCGGGCTTGGGTCGGATGGAGTGCAGCGACATTGTTGTTTCTGTTTTTTGGATGGCGATCCTCGCAACAGATTTACTTGTGGGCGCATCCGTTGGAGTTGTGGCAAGCGGACACGCGCGAAGCACCGTCACGTTGGCGGGCGTGGCTGGACTTAACCATTGAATTGGCGGAGCGGAAGCGCTGGGCGGAAGCGGACGAAGCGATTTCTCGGGCCGAAGCGCTCAATCCGAAGAACGCATCGGTGTTGTATAACTCCGCGGCGATCGCCGCTACTCGGACAGACGGAAAGAAGGACAAGGCCCTAGCGGTCGAGCGCCTGAAGACCGCGCTTGAAGTCGATCCCCATCACCGAAGGTCGGAGCGACTACTCCGCCAATTGACCGCCGAACCATAGTAAGTCTTTTCAAATCGCGCATTTACCGACAAGATGTCGGCCATGTCCCGGAAAATACGCGTGGGTGTGCTCTTCGGCGGCCGTTCGGTGGAGCATGAAGTGTCCCTTCAGTCGGCCAAGAACATCGTCGATGCGCTCGATCGAAAGAAATACGACGTTGTCTTGATCGGCATCGACAAAAGCGGCCGATGGACGCTGAGTCGCTCGGCGAATTTTCTCTTGAATGAAAGCAACCCGAAGCTGATCAAATTGAACAAGGCGGCGGAGAACGTGGCGTTGATCCCAGGCAATCCCACCGAACCCCTGATGACGGTGAAGTCGGCCGATCCGTTGGGACGTCTGGACGTGATTTTCCCGATTCTCCACGGATCCTTTGGTGAGGACGGGACGGTTCAGGGGCTTCTCAAATTGGCGAACATTCCGTTTGTGGGGGCAAGTGTTCTTGGTTCCGCCGTCGGTATGGACAAAGACGTCATGAAGCGGTTGCTCCGAGATGCCGGCATTCCGATCGCAAAATTTGCCGTGTACGGGAGGAGCGAAGCCACGTCCGTTCGATACGGCGACGTGACGAAGAAACTGGGCTCGCCCGTCTTCGTCAAGCCGGCGAATTCCGGTTCGTCCGTGGGGATTCGTAAAGTGAAAGGCGAAAAAGAATGGAAGCCGGCGATCGACGAAGCCCTTCAATTTGACGACAAGGTAATCGTCGAGGAAGCGATCCAGGGGCGGGAAATTGAGGTCGCGGTCTTGGGCAATGAGGATCCAAAGGCCTCCGTTCCCGGGGAGATCATTCCCCGGCATGAGTTTTATTCCTACGAGGCGAAGTACATCGACGAAAATGGGGCCCGGCTCGAAATCCCGGCGAAGCTTCCGGAAGACGTGAAGCGAAAAGTCCAAGGGCTGGCGGTTCAAGCTTTTAAAGTTCTTTGCTGCGAGGGAATGGCGCGCGTCGATTTTTTTGTGAAGGAAAACGGCGAAGTCATTGTGAACGAGATCAACACGATCCCCGGATTTACGAAGATCAGCATGTACCCCAAACTCTGGGAGGCGAGTGGAATATCGTATGCGGAACTTATCGACCGGTTGATCACGCTTGCTTTGGAGCGATTTCAGCGCGAATCCAAACTCAAGACGTCGTACGAGTAGACCCCGTTCGCTGAAGTCCGAGACGCAGGACGAGAGCCAACGTTTCTACGATGGTTCGGACGGACGAAATTTTGCTCTTTCCGGAAACCCGTTCACGGTAGGTAATCGGAACCTCGCTGACACGGAACCCCTGCCGAACAACGCGTGTCGTGGTTTCGAGCTGAAAGGTGTACCCCCCCGAATGAAGTGTGGAAATGTCCAAAGCGAGAAGGGCCTCTCGCCGGTAACATTTAAACCCGCCGGTTAAGTCGTGAAGGGGGAGGCCGATGACCCATCGAGCATAAATGTTCGCGCACCGGCTCAAGAGCTGTCGGTACGCGGACCATCCGACGATTTTTCCGTCTGGAATGTATCTCGAACCGAGGACGAGGTCGCTGGAATCGGAAGCCTCCAACAGGCGATGTAGATCCTCCGGCGAGTGGGAAAAATCGGCGTCCATCTGAACGATTTTCGAATAGCCCTGTTCGAGGGCCCAAACCATGGCGTGGCGGTACGCGTTTCCGAGACCCTGTTTTTCGGGTCGCCGCAAAAGATGCAGTCGAAGTTTTTCGGCGGCGGGCATCCGACTCTGTTCCGCTTCTACGAGTTCTCCCGTTCCGTCCGGGGATTGATCGTCGACCACCAGGACGTGGAGGTCGGCTGGGTGCGCCAACAGGGCCCGAACCAGCGGCAAGATATTTTCCGCTTCATTGTATGTCGGTACGACGACAAGAATTCCTGGATTCGCCATGTAAGAACGTTGGGATTGAGCCAAGAACGTAACATCGAACGATCGAGAGGAGTACTTCTTCTAACCTACCGGCGAGAAGATCGATGCGAACGCCGGACGCTGCTCTTGGTGCTGTTGGTTTTCGACGAGGAGTCGCCGCCGACCGGCGCCGCCGCGACTTGATTGAGTGCGGCCTCGTACATCCCACGCACCTCCGGATAATGGTCTCCGTTCGGGTGTTGAGAGAAGAAGGTCAGAGATTCGTTGATGACGTCCTGGTTCCGTTTTTGTTTCGCCAAGAGCTGAATGAGGGCCAAGCGATTGGTTTCCAGATTTTCCCGGCGGGCGATGGCGCGACGGCGAACGGTTTCAGCGGAGTCGAAGTCCCGGACCTTTTCATAAAGTCTTGCCAGACGGTCCGTATAGGGCGATTTATCCATCGCCAGGGCTTCCGCCCGCTTTAAGTATTCGGCGGCCTTCGCGAATTTGTCCTGCTTCTCAAAAAGTTCAACGAAAGATTCCAAATACGCGGGGTTGGTCGGGTCGGCTTGCAACGCGTGGTCGAAGTGAAGAGTCGCCGCCACGAAATCATTTTGATCCAGCGCGATCTTCGCCAACAACGCGTGGGTATCCGGGTCGCCCGCTTCGGAGGAGAGGCGCTGCTCGAGCAATTCGAGAGCTTTTTTGGGATTTCCCGTTCTCCAGAGGAAGCGAGCTTCGGCTCGCGCAACCAACGCACTCTCGGGCGCAATGGCTTTGGCAAAATTAATGATGCCTTTGGCCTTCCGTAAGTCCTCTCGATCCGAAGTGAGAGTAGCGGTCTCGATCCAGGTTTCGGCCAGGCCGGCAAGAATCTCGGGGTCCTCGGGGCGAATGGCGAGAGCCTTGAGAAACTCGTGGGTGGCGCGCGGAAACAATTCCGGCGTGTTTTGTCGAAGGAGGTCTTTGGCGTTCAATAAAGCGGAGACGAGATGATCCGAAGAGACGGGACCCACGTTTTCGACCAGTTGTTCGACCAACGCGCGACCCTGGTGGATTTGCCAGAGGTGGTACGCCGAAGGAGCCCCCGCAACGGCTGCGGCGACGGCCACCGCTCCGGCCAGACGCTTGAGGAACTTGAAATTGCGGCGGGGCACCGGCCGAGATCGCGACGACGCTTGCATACCGAACCGAGCCTCCGTCCGGGCGAACGGATTTCCGAAGAGATCCGCGGTGCCGGGATAAGATTCGATCCGATACGTGCGGCCGTCGGCCGGGATGATCTGATCTCCGGCTCGAACTTTTCCCTCTTGAATCCATTTACGAACCTCCGAGAAATATTGGAACGTGAATTCCTCTCCGTTGCGGAGGCGAACCCGCCACTGTGCGATAAGGCCATCGAAGAAAGTTTCTTCTCCACCGAGCGGGTCGACGTCTAGACGCGTTTTCCCCCCGCTGTCTGAACTTTGGGAAATCCAGTCGCGCAGGAGATCCGGCGTACTTTGAGAATCGTTCGGTAGCTCCTCCTCGACAATCTCGGTGGGGCTTCCGGCCAGATCGAAGCCGGCATAGTCGCAACCGATCAGTTCGATCACTTCCATGTCGCTTTGGGTTTGAACGGGGCGAAGGGCCACCGGTTCGTGACAGCCTTTGCATCGACTTTCAAACGTAAGAACCGATGCAAGCGATCCGCTCATCGAAAACGGGGTGCCGCAGCGACTGCATTGAAAACGCGAGAAAAATGAACCGCCGGGGCTTTCGGCAGCGACTTGCTCCTTTTGAGGAGACAGAGCACTGCCCGGGCTCGGTTCAGCTTGGGGCTCCTTGGCAGACTCGTCGTCCGGGGGACTCCAGACCATCCCGCTTCAAATGAGCAGTGTCTGTGCCAGTTTTCTGACGCCCCGTGACGTACCTTAACTTAATGATATTATGGACAAATACCACCCAAGTGCAGGTCGTTTCTGCCGAAATCATGCGCATACCGTAACTCTAGTGTCATACGTAAGTGAGCAGAGAACCGGCAAAGTTGCGCACTCCAGTTTTCACTGGGAGGTTTGGTTGCCATCGAGGGTCCTTTTGATTACAAGAGTCTGCCTCGGCAATCCGAACACGGAGGGACGTAGTGATCATCGGTCTACCGAAAGAAATTAAGCCGCAAGAGAATCGGGTGGGTTTGGTTCCCGCGGGCGTTCGCGCTCTCACGGAAGTAGGGGCGCACGTTCTGGTGGAAACCGGAGCCGGGACCGGAAGCGGCATCTCCGACGCGGATTACAGGAAAGTAGGCGGAACCGTGGTCGGTAACGCGGGCGAAATTTGGGGGAAGTCCAACCTCATCATCAAAGTGAAAGAGCCGGTGGCGGATGAGTTCGATTTGATCCGCGAGGAACAGGCCATTTATACCTATCTTCATTTGGCCGTCGCGCCGAAGTTGACGGAACTTCTGCTCCGCAAAAAAGTGACATCGATTGGATACGAGACGATTCAGCGACCGGACGGTTCGTTGCCGCTCCTCAAGCCGATGAGCGAAGTCGCCGGGAAAATGTCCGTTCAGATCGGCGCGACTTACTTGCAGCGCGATCACGGCGGAAAGGGCGTGCTGCTCGGGAGCGTGCCGGGAGTGCGGCGCGGACGGGTTGCGATTATCGGCGCCGGCGTCGTCGGGACGAACGCATGCAAAATAGCGGTCGGAATGGGAGCCGATGTCGTCGTCATCGACGTGGACGTCGATCGTCTGGAATATCTCGACGACATCTTCGGCAACCGGATCACGACGCTGAAATCCAATTCCCTCAACATCGAGGAGTCGGTGGTCCGCACGGATCTTCTCGTGGGGGCGGTGCTGATCGCCGGGGCCAAGGCACCGACGCTGGTCAGCCGGTCGATGGTTTCGCGGATGTCCCCCGGATCGGTGATCGTGGATGTGGCGGTGGATCAGGGGGGGTGCGTCGAGACGTCGAAACCGACGACGCACGATCAGCCGACGTATTTGGTGGACGGTGTGGTTCACTATTGTGTTTCGAATATGCCTGGAGCCGTATCCCATTCGTCGACATTCGCACTGACGAACGCGACGCTGTCGTACGCGAAGAAATTCGCGGAACGGGGAATAGAGACCGCCGTAAATGATGATCCCGTTTTGGCGCTCGGCGTGAATACCTACGGAGGAAAGGTCACGCATCCAGCCGTCGCCCAGGCGCTGGGAATTGAATACGCGCCGCTTTCTTTGGTATTAAAAAGACAGGACAATGGAGGCGGATCGCGGGAGAAGGGCCCCGGATCCGCCGCTCGAGGACAGGGGCGCAAAACCCAGAGCGGACGAAAGGTGGCATCCACGTGAAACCGTTTGAGAGCCTCGATTTTTTGCGAATGGACGAACTCTTCAGCGAGGAGGAGCGAATGGTGCGCGATACCGTGCGCGCTTTCGTTCAGGATAAGGTCCTTCCCATCATCAACCGGCACGCTCGCGAGGGGACATTTCCCAGACAGTTGATTCAGCCGATGGCGGAAATCGGCCTCTTGGGGGCAAACTTGAAAGGGTTCGAATGCGCGGGGATGAACGCCGTGGCCTATGGTTTGGCCATGCAGGAATTGGAACGGGGGGACTCGGGATTACGAAGTTTCGCTTCGGTTCAAGGCGGACTTTGCATGTATCCGATCTACACGTACGGCTCCGAGGCGCAGAAGAACAAATGGCTCCCCAAAATGGCGCGCGGCGAGGTGATCGGTTGCTTCGGATTGACCGAACCGGATTTCGGGTCGAACCCTGCGGGTATGATCACGCGTGCCGAGAAAAAAGGATCCAAGTGGGTGATTCACGGCACGAAGATGTGGATCACGAACGGCACGATCGCGGACATCGCCATCGTCTGGGCCCGGGCGGACGACGGAATCCGAGGATTCATCGTTGAAAAAGGCACTCTCGGATTTACGGCGAACGAAGTGAAGGGAAAGCTTTCGCTTCGCGCTTCGGATACGGCTGAACTTTCATTCGACCGGTGCGAAGTGCCGGAGGAAAACCGATTGCCGGAAGCCAAGGGCCTGAAGGGGCCGCTCGGTTGTCTCACGCAAGCCCGTTTCGGAATCGCCTGGGGGGCGCTGGGCGCGGCGCACGCTTGTTTTTACGAAGCCTTGAGTTACTCGAAGAGCCGGATTCAATTCGACAAACCGATCGCCAGTTTCCAACTCGTCCAGCAAAAACTCGCATGGATGGCGACGGAAATCACGAAAGGCCAGTTGCTGGCGCTGCGGGTGGGACGTTTGAAGGACGAAGGAAAGGTCACGGCGCCGATGGTATCGATGGCCAAGATGAACAATGTCTGGGTCGCCCTCGAAACGGCGCGCAAAAGTCGGGACATCCTCGGCGCGAACGGAATTCTGGACGAGTACTGCGCCATGCGGCACATGGCGAATTTGGAGTCGGTGTATACCTACGAAGGAACACACGATATTCATCAATTGATCATCGGCGAAACGCTGACCGGGATTCCGGCCTATCATTGATCAAAATTCTCTCTTCTCGGGGTCCGTACGATCTTCGTGCCGTCGTCTTCAGCCACGGGTGGGCCGATTTGACTCCCTTTTGTGTCCTGGCGGAGGACGGGACCACGGAAGTCGCGGTGCGCACCAAAAAGACTGTGGCGACCTTGCGGATCTCGCCGGCCGCCGATGGTCTGCGGATCGAAGCGGACGACATCTCGGATGAAGTGATTCAAGCGATTAGGTGGATATTCCGTTTGGACGATGATTTGACGGAGTTTTATACACATACGGCGGGCAATGATCGTCCATGGATCGGAGAGAGAAAAATGGGGCGGCTTCTTCGGAGCCAGACCGTTTTTGAAGATTTAATCAAACTGATCCTGACGACGAACTGCAGTTGGGCGTTTACGCGCTTGATGATCGACCAATTGATGAAGGAATTGGGAGATTCTGCTCCGGATGGATCTCGGGCCTTTCCGACTCCCGCAGCACTCGCCGGCAAAACCGAAAAATTCTTTCGAACTAAAATTCGCGCCGGTTACCGGTCGCCCCACCTTCGGACGATCGGCCGGGCGATCGTGAACGGAAACCTCGATCCCGAGAAATGGCGCGACCCGTCTCTTCCTACGGAAAACCTTCGAAAAGAAATTCTGTCGGTTCCAGGGGCGGGGCCCTATGTAGCGGACAATCTGCTTAAGTTTTTGGGGCGATACGAGTATCTGGGCCTGGACAGTTGGGCGCGCGGGACGCTCAAAAGACAGTGGGGCATGAAAAAAATCCCGTCGGACAAGACGATCGCGCGGCGATACAAACCGCACGGATCGTATCAGGGGCTCGTTCTCTGGTGCGATCTGACGCGCGACTGGCTCGAATCGGAAGATTTCAGTTCGTGGATCCGGACTCCAGCGCAAACAGGCGCCTCTTAAGATGAGCTATCCCATTTCAGCAGATTACTCGGGTGTCGCTTTTTGTTATCCTTCCGAACGCCCGACTTAGAAAGGTTCCATTGCAACTCGTATTAAAAGTACTGACCAAGATGGTAAAGGATGGAGTCATCCAAGATTATGTAATTGGGGGGGCATCGGCCTTACTTTATTTTTCGAAACCAACGTTCACGGAAGACATCGACGTCTTCGTTTATACAACGGCTTCGCCCTCCACATTGATCGACCTGTCTCCGATATATAACTATTTGGTGAAACAGAAAAAGGCTCTGGTTCAAGGTGAACATATTCTTGTGGAAGGTTATCCCGTCCAATTCTTGATTCCGTATGACGATTTAAGTCGAGAAGCTTTTGAAAAGGCGATTACGGTTTCCCTGCATCATTCCCGGTTCAAACTTTTCGATTTGGAATATCTGATGGCAATCATGATTCAACTCGGAAAACCAAAATATTTGGAGCGTCTGCGCATCTTACTCGAAGACAAGACATTTAATGAAAAAAAGCTGCTCTCGATTTTAAGCCGATTCCGTTTGTCTCGGAAATGGGATAAAATGAAAAAAAATCTGATCGTTAACTATGAATAAACATCGATATCCTTCCATGGAAGTGTTCCTGCGACGAATGAAGAGGGATAAAGCTGCGCTGGATGCCACATACAAAACCCTACCCCTTGAAGAGAAATTAAATAGGTTGGTGAAACTTCAGAAAAAAGCCTGGTTTATGGGTAAAATGAAATTTAAACCTTGGCCGATCAAGTAGAATTCATTCGAGCTGTGCAGCTTCTTCGTAGAACCTCGTTCTCTGGTGCGATCTGACGCGCGACCGGCTCGAATCGGAAGATTTCAATTCGTGGATCCGGACTCCAGCGCCAGCAGCCGGGTCTTACGTTGAACCGGCTGCTTTTCGATGTCCTTCTACGGCCGCAGACAATAATTGACGAATCACAGAGGACCGAGAATTTCCCTGGAGTTTTGAAATTTTCTCAATCTCAACAGCTAGCCAAGAAGGAATATCAATGGGAGGGAGTTTGACCATTTTACTCAAACCCTCGGTAACCAAACCTTTGGAGAAGTCGATGGATACTTCCCCCCGCTCGAATGCCTGATCAAAGTCCTCTAGATCTTGCTTGTCTCTCTTCTTCATGTCTCGCTCTCCTCACCGAAATGATGCGAATTTCGCCCGTTCGGATGGTAAAGATTCCCACATAGTATCTGTCTTTGAATTTTCCGATGATCGCATGACGAAGTTCCCCTTTGGAATGCGCAACACCCACGGCCAAGACATTCTTTTTTTCAAAAATCGAATCTTGTGCTTCCTCAAACGAGATCCCATGTTTTTCTTTGTTTTCCGCAGATTTCCTGGGGTCCCATCCATACATAGTCATTTTATATCAATATTATATCAATTCGCAATACTGCCATGAAGGGGAGATCTTCCCTTCTTGGCTGGGTTGTCTCGGGCGCTGGAGTTCTGCAACGGGAGGAGAGCCCAGCGGGGAGTCGTGGGGCTGAAATCGAACGATTTCAGCTCGTGGATCCGGACTCCAGCGCCAGCAGCCGGGTCTTAAGCGGAAGACCGCCACCGTAGCCGACCAGCGAGCCGTCTTTCCCGATCACGCGGTGGCACGGCACCACGATCGGAATCGGGTTCGCGTTGTTGGCGAGGCCCACCGCTCGCGTGGCTTTGGGTTTACCGATCGCTTTGGCCACGTCGTGATACGACCATTGCTTTCCGTAGGGGATGCGCAGCAGCGTTCGCCAGACTTTTTTCTGGAAATCGGTTCCGCGCAGGTCCAGCGGCAGATCGAACGCCTGTCGTTTGCCGGTGAAGTATTCGATGATCTGGCGGCCGGCCTGTTCGATCAGCGGCGTCTGTTTACGAACCAATTCCACGCTGCGGTCTTTTTTCAGCGGACCGAACTCTTTTCGTTCGCTCTTTCCGGGGAGCGTCAAGCGGACGATGGCTTTATCCGTGGCGGCGACAAACGACTTCCCCCACGGTGTGTGAATAATTTCCCAATAGATCGTTTGCATGTGAATTGCTCCTTTCTCAATAAGCCCAACGGACCAGAGCCGCACCCCACGTAAAACCCGCTCCGAAACTCGTGATCAAAACCAATTTTCCCTTTGTCAGCCGGCCGTCGGCGACGGCGGTCGCGAGGCAGGTCGGAATCGTCGCCGAAGTCGTGTTGGCGTACTTGTCGATGGTCACGACGACCTTCTCGTCGGGAAGTCCCAACCGTTTTTGGCACGACTCGATGATTCGTAAATTCGCCTGATGCGCGACAAAAAGATCGATGTCGCGCGGCAGAAAGTTGTTCCGCGCCAAGATTTCTTCCGTCACGTTCGCCATCTCGCATACGGCGAATTTAAAGACCTGCTTTCCCTCCTGGTGAACAAAGTGCATTTTCTTTTCCACGGTCTCCGCCGTCGGAGGCCTGCGGCTGCCTCCCGCAGGCATGTAGAGAAATTCGGCGCCCGTTCCGTCGATATGGCAGACGGTGTCCAGGATGCCCAGCTCCGCCGTTTTTGAGACCGGTTCGAGCATGACCGCGCCCGCGCCGTCTCCGAACAGAACACAGGTGTTCCGGTCCTCAAAATTGGTTATGGAAGTCATGATATCCACGCCGACGACGATGACCTTTTTGTGCTTCCCGCTGCGGATAAACTGGTCTCCCGTGGCCAACGAAAAGACGAAACCGGAGCAGGCCGCCGAGAGATCGAACCCCCAGGCTTTTTTCGCGCCGATCTGTTGCTGAATGAGGCAAGCCGTGGCGGGAAACAACATGTCGGGGGTGACGGTTCCGACGACGATCAGTTCGACTTCTTCCGGCGAAGTGTCGGTTTGCCGAAGGAGCTGCTCGACGGCGCCGACGGCCAAATGGCTGGCGGCCTGACCCTCGTCCACGTAGCGGCGCTCGGAGATTCCCGTGCGTGTGCGGATCCACTCATCCGACGTGTCGACCAACTTTTCGAGGTCCTTGTTGGTGACCACGCGAGAAGGGTGAAACATCGTTACCCCGGTGATTGCGGAGCGCATCGGTCCCGGCATGTTCGGTGCCTTGTAAAGGAAGCGGGGGTTCCTTGCAAGTATGAGAGGCTCTTGATTTCACGCCGTTTTTAACCCTTAGAAAGTACTACTTAACGCTAAAGAGAATGTCGCAGAGCCTTTGGCTCCGCGGGACGCCGTCCGATCGGATTTACGCGCCGATCGGCGGCTCGGCTCTCGGCCGTCTCGTCATAATACCCATGGATGAGACGGCCTCCGAGACGCCCGCGTCACCAAAAGCTCTGTTCCATTCTCTTTGACGAGGACGACCTTTGACTAGCTGGATGCCGGAACGGGGGTAATCGTCGCCAGATGTTTTGAAAAGTGCGCTCGAATGAGGTGATCACAAAAGAAATGAGACTCTTAGAGCAGCCTGTTAGCGTTGACAGGGGATATAGGCGGGCCTTAGTGTTCTGGCCGCCATGATTGCGAGCCTTCTCAAGCGAAAGATCGAAAGGCGGGCCGAGGTCGTGGACCTGAAGGGGCGCGTTCTTCTGCTGGTGGATGATGCCCAGGCCATTCAAAAACAGCTGGCGGGAAAGGATCTGCCCTATTCCAAGGACCTGAAGTTTCGAGACGATATTTCGACCGATGAAATCACGCCGGCGCACCTCTGCTTTTATTTCGACGAAACGCTCGGGGAGGTCCCTTACGTCGGTCTTCGTGCGGGGGGCGAATTTCCGATCAAATGGGGCGACGTCAAGAAAGCCGGATTTGTGGCATCCGCGGCCGGCAAGCGGCGCGGAAAGGGATCGAGCCGCGAACAATCCCCCTATGCCGAAATGTGCGCGGGGATTCGTCTGGTGATCGCGGAAAACATCGAGCGGATCTACAAACAGAACTGTCAAAACCTGGGGCTTTTGACCAGCACGAATTTCGATTTGATCGAAAGAATTCGGTCGGGAGCGAAGATTCCGCTGACCGAATTCATGAAGGACGAAGACCCGATTACGTGCGAAATCATATCGCACGGGGGGTTGTTCAATTTCAATGTAGCGCGACTTCAGGGGAAGGTTGCGATCCCGCCCATTCAGACGAAACAACGGCCCATGACGTTGGGCGAGAAAATCTTTGCTCGGCATATGGTAGCGGATCTTGCTTCGGACAAGGTGGGTGTCTCGGCGGTTCAGCCGGGAGATACCGGTTTCGTTCGGACGGATCTTCGATTCAGTCACGAGTATGTGACGCCGATGGCTTCGATCTTTTTCGAAAAATTGGCGGGAGCTGCGGAGCGGGTGACGGACCCCTCCACGATTCTGTTCTTCCAGGACCATCTCACGTTCATTGACGATGTGATGAGCGAAGAGAAACGAAAGATGGGACTACTCGATCTGGCGCATGGCCTGGGAAAGCGGCAGGAGGAATTTGCTCGCAAGCAGCGTATTCGTTTGCATGGATTAGTCCCCGGGCAAGGCTCGGACGCCATCTGCCACAGCAAGATTTGTGAAAGTTACGCCTTGCCGGGCCAGGTGATCGTGGGCTCGGATTCCCATACACCCCATTCGGGCGCGGTCGGTTGCATCGCCTTCGGGATCGGGACGACGGACGTTTTCAACGCGTGGATTACGAAAGATGTGCGCGTTCGCGTGCCGGAAACCGTGGGCGTCGTCGTGGACGGAAAGCCGAAAGGGAATCTCGCGGCGAAGGATTACATCTTAGCCATTTTGGCGCACCCTTACGTTCGTTCCGGAAGGGCGATCGGAAAGATTATTGAATATACGGGAGATGCGGTGTCGGCGCTCAGCATAGACGAGCGGGCGACGATGACGAACATGGCCGCGGAAATCGGCGGGTTTACGGGCATCGTGGCGCCCGATCGAAAAACGGCGGAATTCTTGGTGGAACGGCGAGGGTTGAACCGGGCCGAAGCGGAGAAACTGTGCGAGTCGTGGCAGGGGGACGAAGGCGCCGTCTATACGGAAACCCTTCGGTTCGACGCTTCGAAGCTTTCGCCGCTGGTCGCGACGCCGGGCGATCCGGGAAATGGAATTTCGGTCACGGATTTGAAAGAGCCGGTAAAGATCGACATCGCTTACGGAGGTTCCTGCACGGCCGGCAAGGCCGCGGATATGGAGATGTACGCCCGCGTTTTGAAGAGTGCGATGGATCGCGGCCAGCACGTTCACCCGAACGTGGAGTTTTTCATTCAGTTCGGTTCCCAAGAGGTGCGCGACTATTGCATCCGGAAGGGCTATCGGGATCTCTTTCTCAAGGCGGGGGCCAAGGTCATCGATCCGTCGTGCGGCGCGTGTATCAACGCAGGTCCAGGCGCCTCGACGCGCAAGGAGCAGATTACGATCTCGGCTCAGAATCGGAATTTCCCCGGCCGCTCCGGTCCCGGACAGGTTTACTTGGCTTCTCCTCTTACAGTTGCCGCCTCCGCGATTAAGGGTTACATCACGGCGTTCGAGGCGGACGGATGAAGGGCATCAATTTACGCGATCGAGAAGTGGTCCTGGTTCATGGCGCTCGGACGCCGCTCGGAACGTTTTGCGGTGCGTTCACGAATATCTCCGCCACGGACCTGGCTGTCGTCGCGTCCAAAGAGGCGATGCGGAGATCGCGCGTTAAACCGGAGGAAATCGACCAAGTCATTTTCGGAAACGTCCTGCAGACCAGCCCCGACGCGGTTTATTGCGCTCGTCACGTGGGACTGAAGGCCGGCGTTCCGAAGGAGATTCCGGCGCTGACGCTCAACCGTTTGTGCGGTTCCGGTTTCCAGGCGATCGTGGCGGCGGCCGAGCAGGTTTTGTTGGGGCGGGCCAAGATCGTCTTGGCCGGCGGGACCGAAAACATGACGCAAGCGCCTCACACGGTTCGCGGCGCCCGGCTCGGTCTCCCGCTCGGAAAATCTTCGATGAATGATTATCTCTGGGAGGCGCTCCTCGATAGTTACAACAACCTGATGATGGCGAACACGGCCGAAAATCTGGCCCGGAAATACAAAATTACACGGGAAGAGGCCGATCAGTTCGCTCTTCGAAGCCAGCAGATGACCAAAGCTGCTCAGGAAGCGGGCCGGCTCGGGGAAGAAATTGTGGCCGTCGAGACGCGCGATAAGAAAGGGAAGCCGGTGGTGGTCGCAAAGGACGAGCACCCGAGATCCGATGCGACGATGGAAGGGCTGGCGAAATTACCGCCGGTATTTGAGAAGAACGGAATCGTCACGGCCGGCAACGCCAGCGGAATTTGCGACGGCGCCGCAGCCCTAGTTGTTATGGCCAAAGACGAAGCGGATAAACGCGGAATTTCATACTTAGGAACGCTGGTCGCTTACGGCGTCAGCGGCTGCGATCCGGACATTATGGGAATTGGCCCGGTCCCCGCGGCGCGAAAGGCCCTCACCGATTTCGGGAAGACACTGGGTGACATAGACCTCATTGAAGTGAACGAGGCGTTCGCTCCTCAGACGATCGCCGTGGAGCGGGAACTCGGTATTGCGCGCGAGAAATTAAACGTCAACGGAGGGGCAATCGCGTTGGGGCACCCGTTAGGTGCCAGCGGTGCCCGGATTACACTCTCGCTTTTGATGGAACTTCGCCGGAGAAAGAAACGATGGGGCCTCGGCTCCGCTTGCATAGGCGGGGGACAGGGGATCGCCGTGATTTTGGAGGCCGCCGGGAAGTAAAGAGGCCGAAAGAAATGGACGAGAAAGAGATCATCTACGACTGGAATCAATTCGTTCAACATCCTCGCCCCCGGCAATCGTTCGTTCTGAACGACGAAACACTGAGAGACGGCCTCCAGTCCCCGTCGATCACCGATCCGACACGCGAAGAGAAAATCCAAATTTTACACCTAATGGAGGCTCTCGGGATTGGAACCGCCGACATCGGCCTGCCCGGCGCGGGACCTCATGTCGCGGAGAGCGTGACGGCGCTCGCGAAGGAAATCGTCTCGGCGAAAATGAAGCTCCGGCCGAACTGCGCGGCGCGGACGATGGTTCAGGATATCCAACCGATCGTCGACATCTCTCAGAAGACCGGGCTCCAGATCGAGGTTATGGCGTTCATCGGGTCGAGTCCGATTCGGGTTTACACGGAAGAGTGGGACGAGCCGGTGATGCTAAAGCTGGTGCGGGACGCGATCTCGTTTGGCGTGAAGAACAATCTGCCGACCTGCTTGGTCACCGAAGATACGGTTCGCGCGCGGCCGGAAATGCTGTCGGCCCTTTACGGCGCCGCGCTGGAGGCGG
>DATDPG010000056.1 GCA_035292885.1 Bdellovibrionota bacterium
GGTCGAAAAACTGATGAATCATTCGAAGAATGACCTCATGAGATCGTTCCTTAAAAACGCGAAGGCGGAATTCAGCCGCATCGGCCAGTCCCTTGGTGTACCAGACGATGTGTTTTCGAAACGTCACCAGCGCCGCCGCGGGATTGGAATAAAACGACAAATGAAGATCCAGATGCTCCAAAAGTGTCTTTTGAATTTCCGTCACCGTCGGTCGCACGCCGGAAAAAATCCACGGGTTGCCCAGAGCCCCGCGCGCGACCATGACACCGTCGGCTCCGGTCGTCTGCCTCATCCGTTCGAAGTCGGAATACGAGAAGACGTCTCCGTTTCCGACCACCGGAATCGTTATGTGCTCTTTGAGATCGCGAATCAGATCCCAATCCGCGCGGCCCTGAAATTTCTGCGCTTTGGTCCGGGCATGAACGGAGAGCAGGGCGACGCCCTCCCTTTGAAGAACTTCGCCGATTTCGACGGCATTTCGGTATTGCTCGTCCCAGCCTGCACGGATCTTCACGGTGACGGGGATCCTTACACTCCGCACCGCTGCGCGGGCGATTTGGGCGGCTAGCTCCGGCTCCCGCAGAAGGGCCGCGCCTGCGCCCAGCTTGACGATATTCTTTGCGGGGCAACCCATATTAATGTCGATAAATGCCGCCCCCATATCTTCGGCCTTGCGCGAGGCCTCCGAAACCATGCCCGGATCATGGCCGCAGAGCTGCATGCCGACCGGGTGCTCGCCAGGATCCAGCGCCGAGATTTCCCGTATCCGCCGTTCGGTTCCGCGTAACAGCCCCTCGGCGTGAATCATCTGCGTGCAGGTCACGCCACAGCCATGTTTGCGGATGATTTTACGAAAAGGAACATCCGTGACTCCTTCCATGGGCGCCATAAAGTGCGGACGGGAAAACGTGTTGGAGCCGATTTGAAGTGGCATAGGAGTGGTACGGAGGGTCGGAACTTAACGAAGCGCTCGGCGAAGATCAAGCACGCTCGTTCACTTGCCTCGAAAGGAACTCCGGTGCTTCGGGTCCGATGCTGAAAGAAAACTGAGTCCAGGGTATATCGGACGCCATTCGCGCGGCGACCTCCCCACTTTGTTCGACCGTAAGTCGATCGACTGGCGGCACAAAAGCGTGGGCCAGCAGATTCGATGTAGCGACGGTTCTGGATTGGGTTTTCCATTCATTGCGCGGACATTTTTCCAGAAGGACGAGATGAACAAGAGACGCCCCGATCGGGCTTGAAAACGCGCCGCTTCCTTGCCAGGGAGTGCCGTATGCGAGCCATCGGCCGTTCGACTCCCGTCGGATCAAAGTTCGTTCATCTGTTAGAACGGTGTTGGGTCCGAATCGCTCGGACCACAGTCTCGAAACCGTCGACTTCCCCGCTCCCGAGTGGCCGATGGCTACGATCGCCCGTCCGTCTTGGACGAGGGTTGCCGCGTGAAGAATCAACGCGTCTTTCCAGGGCGCCCAATGATTGAAAAGGAGCTCCCCCAACGGAGGCTCCAACGGAAACGCGGTCTCAATTCGAGGAACCGCGCGATTGAGGTAGACAGTCCCGGTTTTCCATTCCGAATTTACGTGCAGGACTCGAACAGGCGTACCCTCGTGGCGGTTCGTGAACAACCAAATGTCTCCGGCGGATCGAACGATTCGCCAGGGGTTCGGGGCTCGCAGAGAAACACCTGCAGGCAGCGGAATATTTTTCTCGGATTCGGCGGTCACCTTGAGTTGAAGGTCTCCGTCGGAGTCGACAAAAAATCGCGGGGTCGGGTCTTCCTTTACGAACGACCAGTTTGTACTTGGGCATGCAAGCGTGACGCGTAGTTCGCCTACGGAGAATGTTTGTTGGGAAGTGCTCAAGAACCGGCGGTAAAGCAGGGGCCGGGGGGAGGGCTTCCGACGACACCGGGATCGCAGTCTCCGCCGACGTTCATGCCGCCGGTGGGAGATCCGGTCTTGCAATTCGACTGACCGCAGACAGTTTCCATCTGGATCTGCCGAACGAGGGGCGTTTCATACGGTTTCTTCTTTTTCTTCTCGTTCATTCCACTCCTCCCGCCGGATACGCCGGCAACGTACGCCCCATTTTTCGATAGACGCGCGGTTTTTGGTCCTCGGCGAGAAACGGTTCCACGAAATTTTCGTACCGAAGATGGCTGATGTCGCAGACATAATCAACCGGTTCTTCCAAGTCCCGATGCTCCCAGTAGGAGAATCCGGGGCAGCCGTCGCAGAGCGGCTTGATCTCGCATCGATTGCATCGCACATCGTGGCTTTTCTTTCGTTCCCGAAAGTCGCCCAAATAATGATGAAAACCTTCGTGAAACGTCCCGTCCCTGAGGTCGTAGGCGTTTTCCTCCCGGACCATGAGACAGGGGTAGAGCTTTCCTTCGGTGCTGATGTAAAAGCTATGCAGGCCGGCGCCGCAGCTGAAGACTTCCGTGCGGGCGGAGGAGTGGCGGTCTCTCGTCCCCTGAAAGTAGGTCAGCCAGCTTTCGGAACGTTTTTTGTCCGCCGCTTCGATCGTGAGAACCTCCTCAGGATGCAGGCGCATGGAGCAGGGAGTCGGATCTCCCGTCATCCGCGCCGTGACCGATGCGTCCCAGCGGAACTTCGCTCCCAACCGATCCGCGACCGCACGCATGGCCTCCGCCTCATGGGCGTTGGTTTTGGTAAGTACCGTCTTGATCAGAAAGTTCAACTTAGCCTGCCGGATCTTTTCCAACCCTTCTGAAAAGCGGGTGAAGCTTTTCGGAACGCGCGTCATCCTTTCATACGTTTCCTCGGTAGCGCCGTAAATCGAGATCTCGACCAAGAAAGGCGGATATTCCTGCAGCAGCTTGGCGATTTCATCCGTCACGTGCGTGGCATTCGTGAACAACGTGAGAAGAAATCCCTTTCGTTTCAGATAGAGATAAATCTCCGGGAAATCCCGGCGGGTCATGATCTCGCCGCCGGTGAGAAAGAGGCCGAGCGTCCCTTCCCGTTCGAGTTCGCCGGCGATTCGCTGGATGTCTTCGAACGGGAGAAGACTCTTGGGAGTGTCGTAAATCGCGTAACAATGTTCGCATTGCAGGTTGCAGCGCAACGTCAGTTCCCACCCGCCGCCGTAAGGAATCCGCCGCCCGGCGAATTTCTTCTTGAGGTGATCGCCGTATTCCGCCGAACCGATCGTCGGCATGCCCGGGCAATACATTACTTCTCCTCTCCGACGGTGACTCCACCGACGCCGGACAGCATATTTACTAAAGCTTCGATGTCTTGGGTGAGCTGTTCATCGGTCGTTTCGTATTCTTCCATCATGAGATCGCGGATTTGTTTCCCGGTGCGCGTGCCGTCCATCAGCTCCCAAATCCGGGCTGCCGTCGGGTTCAACGAATAAAGCCGGTTGTCGTCGGTGACGTTCGCGCGAATGGGTAATAGAATCCCCTCGTCATCGATCCGTCGAAAAACGAAATCCGGGTTCCTCGCCAGCGTGTTGGAGAGCCAGTTCTTGGTCGGCCGAGAGGGCAAGGCTGTCATATTAGCTATCTCCAGATGATGCGTCCATGAGATGGGTTCTCGTGCCGCCCTCCAGTTTTACGGTGAATTTTGTTTACGGCGGGGAGGTGGCCAGCGCCGGTGCGCCGCTGCCGCGAGCAAGCGCATGGAGGATTCGAGTGGTTTCTACTAAACGACGACGGCTTCGACATCATACTGCTGGATTCGCGCATCGTGTGTCACGAGGGTCAACCCTTCAACTTGGCTCTGGACAATCAACATTCTGTCGAAAGGATCGCGGTGGTGCGGTGGAAGAAAATGCATTGCATGAGCGTGTTCTGAGGTGATAGGCAGATCTTGAAAAGACTGAGCTTCGAGAACTTCGCGGAAATTGCGGGGCAACTGAATTTTTTTCAGCCGTTCCTTGATCCAAATTTCCCAGATCGTGGCGGCGCTTACGGCACTGATGTTCTTCGAATTGCCGATCAATTCTCTCGCGCGCGCCGACAGCTGGGGGTCATCATTCAGCCACCAGAGAAGAACATGGGTATCCAACAGCAGATTCACG
>DATDPG010000057.1 GCA_035292885.1 Bdellovibrionota bacterium
GGTCATAAAAGCCGCCCGGACTAAAGCCCACAACAATTTTAATGGATTTGCCTTTGTAGAACGGCTCCTGAGCATACACCGAGCTCTGGCACAAGACGACGGGTAGAGATAGCAACGAGAGTAGAACGACGCCTTCAGCCCCTAATCCCTTTCGGGGCTTACAGGATAGGAAGGACAGTTTCATAGGTCACCTCCGGTTTGTCCCATTCAAAAATGCTCATAGCAAAAATTTTATGAAAAGGCGAACCGAGTCATTACCTAGCCCAGGGTGAATTTGTGCTGGCCAAGAATTTCAACTCTGTTAAGGATCTACAAAGAGTTCTGAACTTCCACCCGCGGATGATGTATAAGCGATTTCGGTTACACGATGCCAAAACAATCGGTTTCGAGCCTCGAAGAACTCCGAATGCGCTCGGTTGAGCAGAGCGAAGAACAACGTCATCGCCAACTGATGGCGGCGCATCACTACCTGGGTTTACTGCCCAAGATCGGTGAAGCACTGTCATGTTTCGCCGTTGAAAAGCCGCCGCTAATCGCCGGCAGCCATCCCAATTCCGTTCACTTAATCCGTCCGATCCATAGATTGCGCCGGTCCGACCCGGTTCTTTTCATCCTCTTGATGAACTTGGTGTCCTTTGCGTTCTTTGCGCGAGAAACAATCTTTTCCTATTTTCTTGTCGGCCGTAAAATTCAAGTATGTTTGTCTAGAGTTTTTCGCCTAAGGGACACTCGTTCCCAGCCTTAGCGTGTCACTTTCACCGCCAAATCATCCGCGTCGGCTTCACCGAGTTTCCGCAGCGTGGTCGTTCCGGCCACTCCGCGACCTGCGCTCACCCTCTTGGATATTCAGGCTTCTGCGTCAACCCCTGACAGATTCACTTTGCTACAACATGATCATGTTTTCGTGTTTTCGCAATTGCGAAAACACGAAAACACTCGCGTCCGTCGCCGGGGCCTGGCATAACAATCTTTACAATCTGTCTTCATCGAATTCGATACGTCACACGGGTCGGACCACGCTATGTGGGATGGGCGTCAGGGGAGACGGGGTCTGGCATAACACTCTTTACGATCTGGTCGCTCGGGCACACCGGTTGGACCACGCTATGTGTGAGGACATTTAGAATTTTCCCCCCAAGGATTTCGTGTCCCGCTTTGATTCTTTGATAATCGACTCATCGTCATTGCCCCACTGGATTAAGCTTCCTGCTAACGCCCGGCACCGAGCTTCTTCCTTAGCGTCATTGTTTCGTCTTTTCGCAATTGCGAAAACACGAGAAGGTCTGCGGAATTGGGGTGTGGCCTGACACTCTTTACAATCTGGCCGCCAGGACACACGGTTTGGATCACGCTATGAGGTCTTTTGGATTTTCCGCCCAAGAGACACTGGTTCCCGGCCTTAGCGCATCACTTTCTGCGTCAAAATCATCCACATCAGCTTCTCGGCGTCCCGGCGCTGTGTACGTTCCGCCCCACACCCTGACATAATTACGTTGCCATTAAGCCTGATAGAATTACTTTGCCACAACAGGAGACGTTTTTCCCGTGTCCCCCCCTTGTCAGCCAGCTGGCAAATCACTTAGAATGCTTTTCACTTTTAGAGAGCATGGCAGGAGCAGATTCCCGGTAACGAGCGGTAACGCAAGAATATAGCTCGGGTTCCGAGAGGCTGCAAAAATAGGTTCCCCCAATGTTGGATGCTCAGACAGAAAACCGGCTGGATTAGGATCGTACGGGGAGGAAACATGAAAAAAATCAATTTTCGTTTCTTATCTTTTGTATTTCTTTTCTGTCTTTTGACACAGCCGGCTTTGGCGCAATTCGCCAAAGGCGGAGAGGGGAAATACCTGATTCTCGGAGCCACCTCCAAGACCGTTGGGTACATGGGGCCGTGGGTGGCTAAGAGAAAAGGCTTTTTTGCCGCGGAGGGTCTCAACGTGGATATCCCAATCCTAAAATCTTCGACCACCGGCATCCAGGCCTTGATCGGCGGCTCCACCCATTTCGATGCGACCTCCATCGATACCATGATTGGTGCTTATGAAAAGGGGGCGCAGGACATGGAGGTCGTGGGCGGCATTATTAACGGGGCGACCTATACGCTCGTTGCGGGGAAAAAATTCCGCAGCTTCAAAGACCTTAAAGGCGCTACCATCGGGGTTTCGAGCCTCACCTCCGGAGCCACCAGTCTTTTGCGCCTTATGTTGGAAAAGAATGGTCTCCATTATCCGCGCGACGTTGTGCTCTTATCGGTCGGCGGAACGCCCGAGCGCTTTACTGCGCTGGAGAGCGGCAGGGTGGACGCGGTAATCCTTGCTGCGCCGCTGAGCTTTAAAGCTCTGGATCTTGGTTTCAGTAAGATCGGCGACGTCTTCGAGTTCGTGACCCATTATCAGCACTCGGCTCTCGTCGTTAAGAAGAGCTGGGCTCGGGATAACGTCGATACGGTTCACAGAGTCCTGCGCGCCCTCGTCCGCTCTTTTCAGTGGCTGCACCAACGCAGAGAGGAGGCCGTCTCATTGATCAGTTCCGAGCTGAATCTGGAAAGGCGCTACGCCGAGGCCGGTTGGGAAGAGTATGCCCGGAGCAAGGCCTGGCCTTTAAAGGGGGAGATCGATATCGAAGGCGTGGAGACGCAAATCAAGATCTGGGCACAGAGAGAAAAGGGCGTTTCTTCCTTACCCCGCCCCGGCCGCTACGTGAATGAGACGTATTTGAAAATAGTGCATCGAGAGCTGGGTTTGTAACGCTTAAATTCGAGCCTGAAAAATTGTAAATATCTTTGGCTAGAATTGGGTGCACAAATCTGAATCTGGGGTCAGGCGTGCCTAATTGGTGTGTCCAGATGAATCGCTGTCGTGATCCATAGGGTGACTCTCATTTGATAAGGGAAGTTCCACTTCGCCTTAGGCGGATAGCTTGGGGGGCTGGGACGGAAGTTGATCCAGATAGTGATGCACGACGTAAGTGCGATCACGTATTCTACTCATTCCCGCCGAACACAGGCCCGGTGTCGGACTTGCGATGTTTGCGTTTATGAAACGTCAGCGTCATTGTT
>DATDPG010000058.1 GCA_035292885.1 Bdellovibrionota bacterium
CTTGTCTCGAACGGGGATGGCACGCACAAAATCGAGATTCCAACTTTCGGCCAACTCTCCCTTCCGAACCGCCCCGTCGTGCCCTATCGGGCGTTGCTCGTCGGAATTCCGTGCCGGCAAATTGCATCGTCGTCCATTACGGTTTTGGACGAAGAAACTCGAAACGATGTTCATCTTGCGATCGGCGCGTTGACGGAAGTCCACGATGCCGACGGGAACGTCGTCCAACCGTTTTCCGAGGGAGTGGATCTTCAAAGCGGGCAATTGGTGGAGGTCCCGGGTCAGTGGGCGACGACGAACGGTATTTACCCCGGCGCCTCTGTGGGGGTCGGAACGCCGAGCTGTGTGAGCGATTCGGACGGAATGCTGACCTTGGAGCTGACACCCGTTCGGTACGACGCCTCCGCGCATTCGACCCGGGAAGCCCGGCACGTTCAGGTGCGCTTGGTTTACGGCGAATCGCTCTCGCCCGCTCCGTGGGTTCCCACGGAAGAGGTTCAGGTCCGTCTTGCGGAAGATTCGGAAAGTCTAAAAGTGGGAATCACGCGATCCGGCCTCCACCGAATTCCAAACCTTTCATCGTATGGGTCCCGGTTTCGTCCGGAAAACGTCTGTCTCTATCGAAACGGGAGAGCGGTCCCGTATGTTTGGGAGGATACGGATTCGTTGATCTTCTACGGCGCCTACGAGCCGACACGCCAATCGGCGGAGAGCGTCTATTGGATTGCGCGGAACGGCGATCAAGATTGTTCGTCCTCTCCGGTCTCCGGAGCGCCTACGTCCTCCACCCCCGCCTCGCTTTGGACGAAGGTGCATGCGGAGGTCAACCGTCTTTATGTCCCCTCGTTCCCCGGCGACGATGAGACCGATCGGTTTTACTGGGATAACACGTATTGGATTCCAGCCGCTCCGCCGACGCGGCCCAATTCCATAGCCAAAACGCTTCTTGCGACCCTCTCCCTGGAAGCCGTGAATACCGCTGCGACCGCCCCGGCCAAGCTGCGGTACGAGGTTCAAACACTACTCGAAGATCCCGGACACAATCCGGACCACCACGTTCGGGCGTACCTCAACGGAAATTGGATCGATGAGTTCTACGCCGAGGGCTCGGTTCCCGTGATCCGGGAAGTGGAAATGGCCTCCGCTCTCCTCCTGGAGGGAGCCAACCGTTTCGAGCTTCAAGAGGTCGGGGATGTGAACCACCGCTACACATCGAGTTATTTGAACTTCGTCGATGTTACGTACCCTCGGACATCCGGTTGGAACGGCGTTGGAGAATTGCTGTTGACGTTCCAAACCAGCGGCACGGCAGCGTTGACCGGGCTGCCGCCAAACGCAACGATCGAGGTTTGGGATGTCACGGCCCCTCGCTTGGCCCGGAAACTGACGGGAATCGGCGCGGATAGTTCGGGAAACCTTCGGTTCTCGGCCAAAGCGGGGCACGCCTATCTCCTCTCGTCCGAGGCCTCGCTTCCCGGCCGAATCTGGGGAAATACGCCCAGCCGCCTCCGCGCGCTCTCCCCCACGGCTACGGTCTACCTCACGCACGCGGATTTCCGCCCGGCGGCGGAGCGGCTGGCTGCCTATCGGCGAAGCCAAGGCCTGCGCGTTTCGGTCGTCGATGTCGAGGAGGTCTATGACGAATATGGAAACGGCGATGTCTCGGACAGAGCCATTTCCTCCTTTGTCCAGGACTGGGGACGGAGGCTACAGCGGGATTTCAGCTTGCTTCTTTTCGGAGATACAACGACCGATCCGCACAACTACCTTGGGCACAACTCCAAAAACTACGTTCCCACGCATCTCCACTGGCTCTGGGTGTCCGAGACCGGTTCGGACCAGCGCCTCGCCTATGGCGACTCTCCCGCCTTTAACGGTCCGATCCGGATCGGCCGTCTTCCCGTCCAAACGCTCGCCGAAGCGCAACGAATCGTCGACAAGATCGTAGATTACGAAGTGACCGACACGGGAGAGAATTGGACAAAGGCGATCGCTCTCGTCGCCGATAAGCCCACGCTGGCCTGGGAACAGCTGTTCGAGACGTTTACAAACGATCTCGCCCAATCGATCCCCGACCCGCTGACCAGCCAGGTGGATCTCCTGGGCGTCCTCGGCTCCGCGCAGACCCGTCAAAACGTCCAAACCCGTTTCAACGGCGGCTCGCTCTTCATCAACTTCCTCGGCCACGGCTATTACGACGGCTGGGGAAGCGGTTATTACGCCGATTGGGGGAACGTGACTCCCGTCCTCACGGGCGCCGATGTTCCGCTTCTGACCAATATCGACCGATTGCCGATCGTGACCGCGCTCAACTGCCTGAACGGCTACTACATCGACTCCCGCGTCTCGGCTCTGTCGGAAACCATGCTCCGGAGCGGCGCCGGCGGAGCGGTGGCCTATCTTTCGAGCAGCGGGCTGAACACGGCCGAGTCGCTCACGCTTTTCGGCGAGAACTTCTACCGAAACGTAACGACGGAATCTCCCGTGAGCTTAGGACACGCGTTTTCCAAAGAGAAAGCCCGGCTCGGCTCACAAGTTGAAGATGCCGAACAACTGATCGACACCCTTCACCTTTTCGGCGATCCCGATCTTAAAATTCCCGGCATCTCTCCCGTTTCCACACAACTCCCCTCCTCCGTCGTCGATCTGGATACGACGGGGAGCGGACCGACCGAAATGGCGCTCGGTTCCACCTCGCCTACATCGAGCGAGCCGCCAAAAACCTCCGAAGGTTGTGGCCGGACGTCAGCTAGTTCCACACTCTTGCTTGTTTCGATTTTTATCACTGCGGTATTCGGGAGGCGAATTCGACCCTGGCCCGGGTTTGCGCACAAAGCGGGTCCTTCAGATCTGTTGTGATGTCTCGGAACCCTCTGTAACATACGTCGAAATGAATGAGCAGGCTCGTTCACGACACTCTCTGCCCGAGTCGTTTGTTTCGGAAATTGTCCGCCGAGTGGTGCGGAGATTCAAACCTGAAAAGATCATCTTGTTTGGATCGTACGCCCGTGGAACGCCGGGACCCGACAGCGATGTGGATTTGATGATCGTGATGATGTACAGCGGGTCGAAACGGGAGAACCGCATCGAAATCCGGAAAGCTCTTCATGGGATCGGCAGAGCGAAGGATATTGTCCTTGTCAGTCCGCAAGAATTTGATCAGCTCAAGGATGTTGTGGGAACGATTGTGTATCCAGTGTCGCGCGAAGGCGTCACATTATATACAAAGGCCGCATGA
>DATDPG010000059.1 GCA_035292885.1 Bdellovibrionota bacterium
CATCCGTCATCGAAACCGACAGCCCCCTTTATAAGGGCTATCAGTCCATACTGGCCTATGCGAATGTCAAAAAGAGGATCGTCCCCGATGAGGTGTTTACACTGGAATTTCTGGCTAAAATCGAATCCATCCGGTGAAAGATCCATGCGGTTTGTAAAACTGCTGGTCCTTCTATGTGTTATTTTACCTGCGTCCAATCTCCTTTCCCAGGAACAATCGCAGGACAAGGCTAAGTTCGAAGTCGATCTGTCAGAGTTTCAGAAAGAGATCGATAAACTCGCCGCCAAGCCGTACAGCTTGGGAGGATTTTTCGAGTTTCAACCCACCCTCCTCGGGATAGATCGGGATTCGACCTTTTCCCGTCTGAAGTTCTTCAAGAGTAATCAGGGAAGTACCTTTGACCAGTATAACTTTCGGCTACGACTGGAGGGGTCCTACAAGAAAGACATCTTCTCGGTGTTTTTTAAGACGGACACCTTCGTGCGCAACGATTTTGAGGGATGGGACGAGGATACGAAACTTTTCGAGGCTTATGCTTCCGTCAAGCCCAGCTCTGGCTTTATCATGGAAGCTGGGAAGAAAGTCATGAAGTGGGGCAAAGGCTATGCGTGGAATCCCGTGAGTTTTGTCGCTCGACCGAAGAATCCCGAAGACCCGGAAGAGGCCCTGGAAGGAGCCACCCTCGCCACCGCCGATTACATTCGCAGCTTCGACGGGCCGTTAAAGACGGCGACCTTAACTGCGGCGGTTGTCCCGGTCTACCCCCATGTCAATGCCAAATCCGGCGAGCTTTACCATACGAACTTTGCATCGAAGCTTTATTTACTCGCTTACGACACGGATTTGGATTTCATGGTCTTCACCGGTGAAAGTCGAACGACCCGGTACGGATTCGATTTCTCCAAGAACCTGGCAACCAACTTCGAGGTCCACGGCGAGTTCTCCGTCGTCAATAACTTTAAATCGAAGTTCATCAACGAGATGGGTCGGAATTTTTCAACGGAAAGGGAAGCGATTAGCTATCTTCTCGGGTTACGCTACCTCACGGAAGGGGAAACCACTTATATCTTCGAGTATTATCGCGACGGCACCGGCTTGAGTCGCAAACAGATGACGGACTTTTTTAGCTTCGTCGATACGAGCTATCGGAAATTTGTGACCGCGGGCAACGCGGCGGGTCTGGTTCGAGCGGCGCAATTGGCCAAAGGGCCTTACGGCAATCCCAACCCGATGCGCAACTATCTATACTTTCGCGTAAGCCAAAAGGAACCTTTTGACATTCTCTATCTCACCCCCGCACTTACTTCGATCATCAATCCGATCGATGGTAGTTTCAATGTGCTTCCTGAGATAACGTATAGTCCCCTGACAAACCTTGAACTCCGATTGAAAGGCGCCATCCTTCTCGGCCGTAGCCACACCGATTTCGGAGAAAAACAGAACGACTACCGGTTGGAGCTGCGGCTGCGCTATTATTTCGCGCTCTGACGGTTAATCCAACCGCTGCTCTGCTCGTGGGCTCGCTTCCAGCTCAATGAGTGATCAATTGGGCGGACCTGGGGAAAAGCTGAATGCCGCCATTCGTATGCCCGCGAATCCTTCTTTAACTGCCCTCTTCCTCTCATTTTTAAAGCTGGGTGCGACCGCCTTTGGGGGACCCGCTATGGTTCCATTTATCGGTAAGATGGCCGTTGAGCAACGAAAGTGGCTTGATGGCGGCACCTTTCGTGACGGGGTGGCTCTTTGTCAAATGATTCCGGGGGCGACGGCGATGCAAGTCTCTGCTTACGTCGGCTTCAAAGTAAGAGGAGTGGCTGGCGCAGCACCGAGCTTCATCGGTTTTGGACTTCCCGCATTTCTTCTCATGGTTGGACTTTCAGCCTTCTACGTTCGTTCACATACACTTCCACCAGTGGTTGCGGCGTTTGGCGGCCTTCAAACTATAGTCGTGGCCATTGTCGCGAATGCGGCCGTATCCTTTGGCAAAACTTCCCTGAAAAGTCTGCGTGATGGAATGATCGCAGTGATCGCAGCAGCTATGTTTGGTTTGAGAGTGAGCCCCGTTCTGGTAATTATCCTGGCTGCGCTTCTCGGGCTTGTGCTCTCCAAAAAAACTGCTCAGTCGAATTTGGGGATTAATCTAGATAGAAAATCACACTCTACGAGGCCCCTTTTGATCCTTGCATCCCTCTCAGCTTTGGTATTTGTCGTACTTTTTCTTATGGAGCGGAAGTTGTTTGATCTCGCTTCCATCATGTTCAGGATCGATCTTTTTGCTT
>DATDPG010000060.1 GCA_035292885.1 Bdellovibrionota bacterium
GACCCGCCGGTGTTACGTTTGGCTCCCCCACCGCCCTTTCCACCACGGCCGGCTTCTCCTCCGCCGGTACCTACATCCTGCGCCTGACCGTGAGCGACGGCTCTCTGAGCGCCTTCGATGAGCTCCTGATCCTCGCCAGCAACGACACAACACCGCCGGTCATCTCGAACGTCGGCGCCGGGGGCGTCACGCAAACAGCGGCCACCATCACCTGGACCACGAACGAAGCGAGCGATTCGCAGGTGGACTACGGCACGACCGCATCGTACGGCTCATCGACATCGCTCAACACGAGTCTTGCAACATCGCATTCGACGGCCCTTGCCGGTTTATCGGCCGGAACGCTCTACCACTACCGTGTTCGCTCCAAAGACGCCGCCGGAAACCTCGGCCTGAGCGCCGACTATACATTCACAACGACAGCTCCCACCAACCAGCCGCCGACGGTCTACGCCGGGCCGGACCAGACGATCGTCCTGCCCGCGGTTGCGAGCCTTTCGGGAACCACCTCGGACGACGGTCTGCCCAACCCCCCAGCCCGGCTCACCTACGCTTGGACCGGACCCGCCGGTGTTACGTTTGGCTCCCCCACCGCCCTTTCCACCACGGCCGGCTTCTCCTCCGCCGGTACCTACGTCCTGCGCCTGACCGTGAGCGACGGCCCCGCTTCCTCTATGGACGAACTGAGCATCAACGTCCGGGAACCCGGAAACCGGCTTCCCCAGGTCAACGTGACAGCGGACATTTTCCTCGGGACGGCACCGCTCTCCGTCACTTTCTCGGCAACGGCTTCGGATCCCGATGGGGACCCACTGCGATTGACTTGGGATTTCGGTGACGAAACCCGGTTGTCAGGTGCGGGAGCGGACCCGGTTGCCCACGTCTTCGACGCCGTCGGCCTCTACTACGTCTCGGTCACGGCGGATGACGGGCGGGGCGGTGTTGTTCGAAGCGATGCACTTGCCGTCGAAGTCATAGACAACGCTGCCATCGATAATGCATTTACATCTGAAGGTCCTCACGTTGTATCCAGCTCGGCCGGCTGCCACACAAACCAGACCGCAAGGTTTGCGGACATTCTCGCCCTGGCTCTTCTATTTATTCGTTGTGCCGCCAACAAGAGAAAGCCAAAGCCGACGTTGCCACAGCGATGGCAAGATAAGTTTCGTTGATTAATCCCCTCCCCTCACTTACATTTTGGACCCGCTTATTTTACGGAGGACCGATATGCATTCACTCGACGAAGTGAATTCCGAACGTCATCTTCTAAAGCATTCCTTCCGCGCTGATTACCCTCATTCAAAAGCACGGCGACGAGCTCAACTGGCACTCTCACCTCCATCTTCTGGCCACCGATGGCGCGTTTGACACGCAAAATCCTTCGGACATCGTCTTTCACCCCTGCGGATTTTGGGATCTTTCCAAGATGGCCGAGATCTTTCGCTTCACTTTGCAAGCGGAGGAAATCGGCGTGGAACTGACCGAAGGATTTATGATGGACCCCGAAGCGAGCGTCTCGGCTTTGGTTTTTCATCATCCCGAAGCGACTTATTTTTCCGTCTGAAGGGACCTCGGTTTAAGCGCGCGGTGCGTTAACGCTCCATCCAGCCCGTCTGGGGGTCCGGACCGAATTTCAGATGTTTTTTTCTTTTCCCAGGACCGGGGGTAACCCGTAACCGTTCAAAATGTTGATCCTTCGGCCGCTCATTTCGGCTGTAAGCCGGTCGACTTTCGGCCCCTGAAATGCAACATGGGAACCTTCTTGGCGAATGAGTACAAAGCCCTCGGATGCAAGCAGCCTCACAACGTCGCGGTAACTCAGATTACCCAATTTGGGCATTGGGGGGGATCAGGAAGCGAGCCGAAATTGGGTCACAAATATCGGAGTTGAAGATGATCGTCGCAGAGACTTTTTAGACACCCGAAGATAAAGACGAATCGCCTTTCGGAGCGAAGAAATAGCGTCTGGAATCGTGTCACCGCAGCTGGCGACGTCAAGCTCTGGACAAAGAGATGAATATCGTCGGCCCTCTTTGCGGATGATCGCTGTAAACATGATATTTTTCACTCGCCTAGTATAAGCCTGTGCGATCGGGGCTGTAAATAGGCTGTAGGAGTGGCATTCAGGCGAATACGCGTTTTCATCTTAAAACTCGTCGTCAAGCCCTTCACTTTGTGAAGTGCGTTCGCGCAAATCAAGAACAGATCGGCCCCACCATTTTCAAGTCGCCGAGCTCCTGCAATCAAAAGGGTCTGGACAACGTCCCAATTCCCACGGTGAGACGGCTCTTCAATTTCTTGAAAATCGATGCTGGCGAGAAGGATCTTTGCCGAATGATGCCCCCCGAGTGTCCGCCCGACGTGCTCGTTGATGATAGGATAATTTTCAATCGTCGAGGCCCATGTGGTTCCTCCAATGAGGCCGATGATTTTCATATCAAATTGTTTTGCGCCGACTACTTGTGTTCGGGTGCGTAATACGGATTTTCGCCGCTCGCGTGATCGGTCACGTCGATGATCTCCTCGACCTCCGGAAGAGCCTCTTTGATCTTCAGCTCGATTCCCTGACGAAGCGTGACGTTCGCCATTCCGCAACCATGGCATCCGCCCGCCAGGCGAAGCAATACCTTTTTCCCCTGGACGTCGACCAATTCGACGAAGCCGCCGTGCGTGGCGACCGCTGGATTGATTTCGTTGTCCAAGAGTTCCTGAATTTTCTGCGCTATCGGATCACTCCACGTCGAAGCCGGTTGATTCGGATTTTCAATATTGAATCCAGCGCCGGAGACGGACTCGATCCAATCGATCGTGGCTCCCTGAAGTTTTTTTGCGCTCTCCGCGTCGAACACCGTCTTAAAGCCGCCGATGTTCATCGTTACGTCCGTCGGTTTGGTGTTTTTTTCTTCGTCCAAACCGAACGCGTAGGTGTAGGTACCGCCGCTCTTTCCTGTAACCGCGATACGGAGGACCAATCCGTCCTTCTTTTGCCCCTCGATGTATTCAACCACCTTTTTCTTAGCGGCATCCGAGAACTGAATCATATTTCCCTCTGTAGCCGGCATTTTAGCACAAGGAGTTACACGGGTGGATAGACATGGTAGAGCAGCCAATACACCAAAACACCGGTCACCGAAACATAGAGCCAGATGGGGAGCGTCCAGCGGGCGATCCGGCGGTGCCGATCAAACGCCCCCTGGAAGGCGCGCATGGCCGTGACGACCGCGAGCGGCGGAACGATCGCAGCCAAAATCGTGTGCGAAATGAGGAGGCCGAAATACGCCGGTCGGATCCAACCGACACCCGGGAAGGGCGTCGCACCGGCTACGTAATGATAGGTGAGATAAGACGTCAGAAAAACGATGGAGCAGACCAAAGCCGAAACCATGCATACTTTGTGCGCCGTAATTTGTTTTCGCCGGATCGAGACAAAACCGGTGACCAGGAAAATAGACGTAAGCGTGTTGAGAAATGCGTTGAGCGCTGGAAGATCGCGAAAGGACATCAGCCGGCGAAAGTCTTCCGCGGCCGGCGCACTTCAATCGAGGCCCAGCCGAACAAAACCAGCGAAAATAAGACGACCACCGCAAGTGACAATCCCGCCGACGGAAGCCCGGCCGTGTTCGGCGTTCCCATCGCGTGTCGAATGAGCGCCATCGAATAGGTCAACGGATTCGCCGCCAAGATCCACTTCATCCACGTGGGCGCCCCCGATGCCGGGAAGACGGCTCCGGACGCCAGCCAAAGAGGCATCAGGAAAAGGTTCATAATCGAGTGAAACCCCTGGATCGACTCCATCCGCCAGGCCAACAAGAAGCCGAGGGTCGAAAGGCCGAAGCTGACCAGCGTCAAAACCACCATCAGAACGACGAGAGTGGACACGCTAAGCGGAATGCCCGCCAACGGAGCCAGAATGAGAAAGATAAGTCCCTGCATGACGGAAAGAATGCAGGCTCCAAACGTCTTTCCCAACACGATGCTCCCCCGAGAGACCGGCGCCACCAAAACCCCTTGGAGAAAGCCTTCCCGGCGGTCCTCAATAATCGAAATCGTCGAGAAGATCGACGTGAACAACAAAATCATCAAAAGCGAACCGGGGTAGAAATATTCCCGGTATCCGCCTTTCGCTCCGGCCGCTCCACCGCCGAACGACCAATCGATCCCGGATCCGATGACCAGCCAAAATACCAAGGGAGTGAGGAGCGCACCCACGACGCGGCTCCGCTGCCGGTAAAAGCGAATAATCTCGCGCCACGTCAAAGAGAGGGAAGGAAGGAAAAGCGACATCATGCCCGATTCTCCGCCAGAGATTCCCAAAATCGGTCCCCCGTTTCATGCACGAACACGTCCTCCAGCGTCGGTTTTCGAAGCGTGACCGCCGAAATATCCGTCCGAAACTCGTTGACGACGTCGACCAGAAATTGCGTAGCCTGCGGATGTTCGATCCGAACGCAACCGTCGATGACCGTCGGCTCCACGGAAAATCGTTTGGCGATCCGGCCGGCCAATTGAGCCGCGTTTCCCGCGTCTAGTGAGATCACATCCCCTCGAACTTTGCGTTTGAGTTCGTCCGGCGTACCCACGGAGACGACCCTTCCATGGTGAAGAATCGCAATCCGGTCGCAACCATCGGCTTCCTCCATGATATGTGTCGTCAAAAGAACGGTGACGTCGCCCTCTTTTCGAAGCTGCTCCAGCATCTTCCAGACCTCCCGGCGAGCGGCGGGATCGAGGCCGGTGGACGGTTCGTCCAAGAGCAAAAGGCGCGGAGTGTGCAGCAACGCTTTGGCGATTTCGACTCGGCGTTTAAGCCCGCCGGAAAGAGAGGATGCTGTATCGTTCGCGCGGTCGATTAACCCGAATCTATTCAGAAGATCGTCCGCCCGTTGCCGAAGCGATCTCCCATGCATGCCGTACAGATGCCCCTGATGCGCAAGATTCTCCCGAACTGTGAGCCGGGCGTCCAAGCTCGGATTCTGAAAGACCACGCCGATCTCCTTTCGCGCGAGGTTCGGTTCCTTCGCCACGTCCCGGCCGAAGATCCGAGCCGTTCCCGAAGTCGGCGAAATCAGCGTCGATAAAATGCGAAAGAGTGTCGTCTTCCCGCCGCCGTTCGGGCCCAGGAAACCGAAGCTCTCTCCGCGACTTACGGAAAGTGATACGCCGTTCAAGGCTATACGCGTTCCGTACGAATGCGTGAGATCGATCGTCTCGACGGCCGGAAGGTTAAAATTCGTCTGTTTCATGGCCGGCTACTGTTTATCCGCCGCCATCAGAGCCAGGAGAAAGGGAAGATAGACCACGGAAGAAATCAGGACTCGTCGCGCACACGCCACCGACCGTTCGCGCGCCAAGACGAGGCAATGAGAGAAAAAAATGACGCCCAAGATGCTGGCTCCCGCCAGATAAATCAGGCCGGAGAGTCCCAACCAGGTCGGCAAAAGCGCGATCGTTACCGTGGCTATGCTAAAGAGCAACGTCTGTCGCGCCGTTCTTTGTCCGGACGGATCCACGACCGGCAGAACGGCAAGCTTTGCCCGGGCATAGTCGTCGCGGTAAAGCCAGGCGATCGAAAAAAAATGCGGGAGCTGCCAGAAAAAGAGAATGCCGAACAAAATCCACGCGCCAATACTGAGGGATCCGCTTCCCGCCACCCATCCGATCAAAGCCGGGATCGCACCCGGGATGGCTCCGATGATCGTACAAAGCTGTGTCACCGGTTTGAGCGGCGTGTAGACGAAGAGGTAGGAAACAAGCGTGATGGCGGCAAGGACCGCAGCCTTCGAGCTCACTTGCGTGTAATAGAGCGAAAGTCCCAGCACGCATAATGCAATCCCAAAACCAGCTCCCTGAACCATGCTCAGGCGTCCTGTAGGGAGAGGCCTCCCCGCCGTCCGTTTCATCAGACCGTCGATTCTTCGCTCCAAGACCTGGTTCAGCGTTCCGGCTCCGGCACTTGCGAGCGCCGTGGCGGCCACCGTCCAGATGAAATGACCTGCATGCATCGAGCCGGAGGAAGCGAGGTAATACCCCACCGATGTCGTAACACAGACAAGAAACGTCACCCTCGGTTTGGTCAAAATGTAATAGTCATGTCCGGACGAGAACAATTGCCGCCAGGACGCCCGACGTAAAGCGAAGCGTCGAACCGCCGTCATCGCCAGAACCACAGCCGTGGCGAGAATCGATGCGCCGGTGGCTACATGCGCCGTCGCCGGGATAGCGGCCTTTTCCATCCAAATCGTGATTCCGCCGAGAATGATCTGCGCCGCCGTCAAAGCAAGCAGGATCGACGCCGGAAGAATCAGCGATCGGACGCCGGAGTACCGTCGCTTCACGTGAACAAATATTAAGAGAGCCAACAGGAAAACCACCGCACCCCAGACTCGGTGCGCAAAGTGAATCGCGATCGGCAGATCAAATTGCGGAGGCAGGAGATGCCCGAACGAAAGCGGAAAGTCGGGTATCGCGAGGCCCGCTTGGATGTGGCGCATAACAGCGCCCAATATCAACTGAAGATAAATCGCGGACGCCGTCATTATGGAAAGCGCGGAGATCGCCGCACTCTCGTTTTCGCGGGAAAGGCTTTTCCAGCGCGGCGACGTCAAAACCGCAATCGCGACAACGATGCAAAAAAAGGTTTGCCCCAAACACGCGTGCCCTACCGAAATCGGAGCGGGCAACAGGAAAAGCACCGTCAAACCGCCCAGCACACCCTGAAGGATAACGGCCGCCAAGGCGATCCATCCCAGCGTTCGGACGGAGCGACGTTCTTTCCACGCAAGCCAAAACGCCAGAAGGACGGTGAAAAACCCGACGCCGGCGGCCACCATTCGATGGCCGTGCTCGTAAAAGATACCTCCCACCATGGGGGGAAACCATTGGCCGTACGAAAGAGGCCAGTCCGGAACGGCTAACCCCGAACCGGTGCTGGTGACAAGTCCGCCTGCTACAATGAGAAACAGCGTGGCGCACGCCGTAAACACGGCATATCGATGTACCCACGCTGTCTTCATTTCAACTCTCTTTAGATTCCTGAGCCCTGCAGAATGAATTTGGGTAGCACGACGGAACCCCCCGAGACCACGCGCAGGTACGAGCATGGTCTCGTGGGGTTCCGTCGTGACCGGAGCCCGAATTCATTAGGCGTCAGCTCAGTGATTATTCAGCTTTCGCGGCCTCGGCGCCGGTCGATTCAAAAGTGAAATCGATCGTGGCCGGCTTGCCTACTTCGACCGTGATCGACATGTCTTTTGTGCCGTACTTCTCGTGCCATGCCGTGACCGTGTACTTTCCAACGGGAAGATCTTTAATCTCGAACGCTCCTTCATCGTTGGTCACGCTGTAATAAGGATGGTCGAGGACCCCGACGTACGCCTTCATCCAGGGATGAACGTCGCATTTGATCGGAACCATGATTTCCGGCTTTTCAAATTTCCGTGTGATCTTCATGTCTTTCACCGGCATACCCGCGTTGAATTGCTTGCTCGCTTTCGGCATCGCGTGGACGTTGTGAAGCGTGGGGTCGCTGTTGAGAATATTCAACGGCTGATTCACCATCATGCCGAAAACGTGAGGTGCGTACTGGCAACCGCGCTGATCGAACGTGACAGCCGTGGTCGACGCCGTGAAACTCTTTCCCGTGAGACCATCTTTGACGTACACGAACGCGTTCTTCAGCGTCCCGTTCTTGTTCACGATGACGTAATCCGTCATCACGGCTTTTGCATGCAACTTCATGCAGTTCGGGTCCGCATTCATTTTGATCGGCTTCGCGGCCGGCGGCGTCCCCTTGAAATTCACTTTGCCGGAAACGGTCGCTGCCGCGAAACTGTTCATCGAAACAAGCAGAGCCACAACCGGCGCTGCGATATGCCAAAATCTCATCGAAATCCTCCTCGTAAGGCTCAAAATTTGATTGAAATCATTCGGTATTTTCCGAACGCGCGGGCACTATAGAGCAAGTGGTCCCAAAATCAAGCTCCGGTAACCCGAGTATAGGCGCGGCCACGTTCTCCGCGGCTCTCCGATTGGATGTCCTCTCGATCTGTTCAGAGACGCCTCTCGACGTGGCGATCATCGGCGGAGGAATTACCGGTGCCGGCTGTCTCCGAGATGCGGCGATGCGGAGCCTTCGCGCCGCTCTTTTCGAACGAGAAGATTTCGCCGTCGGAACTTCGAGCCGATCGTCCAAACTGATTCATGGTGGCCTTCGCTATCTCGAGACTTTCGACTGGGGTCTTGTTTTCGAAGCCAGTCGTGAACGGAAGATCCTACTGAAAACCGCCTCTCCGTGGGTTCAGCCTCTCCCCTTCTTGGTTCCGGTTTACCGGGGACATCGATGGGGCCTTCCCGCGGTCGCTGCAGGAGTCTGGCTATACGACCTGTTATCTGCGTTCCGAAACGTCGGGCACCCTTCCATTTATTCCCGAGGAAAAACCCGCCAACTCGAACCGGAGCTCCGAAGGGAAGGATTGATCGGCTCCGTTCTCTATTATGACGCCGCCGTCCACGACACGGCGTTGACTCTTGCCAACGTCCGTTCGGGTTGGGATCAGGGAGGTCTGGCGTGCAATCACGCCGAAGTGACCCGTTTTTTGGAGGAGAACGAACGGGTGACCGGAGTCGTCGTTCGGGATCGCCTGTCGGGCAAGTCCTTCGACATTCGCGCGCGCTGGGTCGTGAACGCCACCGGCCCCTGGTCCGATCTGACGCGGGCAAAACTAAACCCGTCGCTCAAGAAACGACTGAGACTCACGAAGGGCGTGCACATCATCTTGGCTCCCCGGCGCTTATCCCGCCGTCGGGCGATGCTCCTGCTGGCGCCGAGCGACGGACGGGTGACATTCGTGATTCCGTGGTGTGGATCGACGCTCGTAGGAACCACCGAAACCGATTTCGAAGGAGACCCGGCGACCGTTTGTCCAGGCAGAACCGACGTCGACTACCTCCTCGACACCGCGAACTACTACTTCCCGAACGAAAAACTGCTCCGGGCAGACATTGTCAGCGTGTTTGCGGGACTCCGTCCCCTTCTGCAGGATGAACATAATCTCCCGTCCAAGGTTTCGCGCGAGCACCACCTTTTCTCGGACCGGCCCGGACTGCTCACCATCGCGGGAGGGAAATACACCACGTATCGGCGAATGGCCGAAGAGACCGTAGATTGGCTTGCGGCCCATACGCCCGAGTGGCGTAGTCGACTGAACCCGTGCCGGACTGCGGAGGACTCGATTCGGCCCACCTCCCCCGCATCGGCTCTCGATTTGTTCGTTTCCCCTCCGCCCGATGAATTCCGCAGTATTGCACTCCACGCCATCGAACGAGAAATGGCCGCCACGGTCAGCGACGTCCTTGGCCGCCGGCTTTCGCTCCTGCTCCTCGATCGTCAACATGGCAGCGGCGCGGTTGAAAATGTCGCTCAGATTTTGAGAGAACGGCTCGGCTGGACATCCGACGAAGCGGCTCGCCAAGTCCGGGAGTATCGGGAATTAATCCGTTTGGCCCGAAGCGGACTCGATTAGCCCAACTTCGTCACATTTGAGGAGATAATGCTGGAGAGCCTTTGATTCCGCGGGACGCCGTCCGATCGGCATTACGCGCCGATCGGCGGCTCGGCTCTCGGGAGTCTCATCGTTATACCCATGGATGAGACTCCCTCCGAGACGCCCGCGTCACCAAAGGCTCCCCCTCATTCCCTCCACAACGCATTACGAAATGGGGCCGCAGATCTTGAATCAGAGCGGAAACCTTTCGGTGGGTCCGTAAGCCAAGCGAGTCTCTTCGCCTTATCGCAACGCTGTTTCCAAAATTCCAGAGCCTACCCACGAATGTGTATTGATGTAGCGTTACGGGTGGCGAGGCGGGGGTCCCCATTGCGAGCGCCGCCGAGCAATGGGGGTGCACGCCGAGACCGGAGCCCGTAACGCTACGTCTACAAATAACTCTCTTGGCTTACTACGAAACGGAATAGACACCTGGCGCGAGGTATTCTATAGACGGCGAATTGAGCCATGTTTGATTTTTCCCAAAACCGTTCGTTCGACATCGTCGGTATCGGAAGAAATTCCTGGGATCGCTTGGCGGTGGTTCCCACCTATCCCGTGCCGAACACGAAGTCCGAGGTTCTCACGTTGGACAACCAACCGGGAGGGCAGGTCGCCACGACGATCGTGGCCGCCGCGCGACTAGGGGCGAAGACGCGATACCTGGGAAAATTCGGTGACGATGCCGGGGGTCGCGCCGTCCGCGGAGCGTTGGTTCGCGAGGGGATCGATCTTTCGGAATCCAAAGTCATTCCGGGCGTCTCCAACCAATCGGCGTTCATCGTCGTGGACAAAAAGAATAAAACGCGCACGGTGTTCAGCTATCTGGATGCACGCCTGGCGATCAACTCGGACGATTTCGCCCACGAGGCGATCACCAGCGGAAAAATCCTTTTCCTCGGCGGGCGGCGGCCGGAGACCGTCATCCCTTTTGCTCAGATGGGGCGCGAAGCCGGTTGTATCGTCGCCATCGACGCCGACACCATCTCGCACGACACTGCCGAAATGATCTCTCACGCGCATATTACCGTCAGCCCAGAAGAGGTGATTCTCCTTTTCACCGGAGAGCGCACGGTCGAAAAGGCCCTGAAGGCGATGGCCAAGATGGGTCCCCGTTTCATCTGTTGCACGCGGGGCGAAAAAGGGGCGACGGCCGTGGTCGACGGCGAGATGATGAGCGCCTCGGCCTTTGACATCAGCGTCCGTGACACCACCGGTGCGGGGGACGTCTTTCAAGGGGCCCTTTTGGTCGCGCTTTTGGAAAAGAAGCCTCTTTCCGAAACCCTTCGTCTGTCGAACGCCGCCGCCGCGATCAAATGCAAGACCCTCGGCGGGCAAAGAGGAATTCCCGGCCGTGGAGAGGTCGAAGCGTTTCTCGCATCCCAAAGATAGCGTGGTTTGTACGCGGCCTTGCCCTGCTCCTGGTAACACTTCTTCTCATCCGTGGAGGAATATCCGTGTGGGCTGATCGGTTCATCTTTTTCCCGGAACGCGATTATTTCGAGAAACCGGACGCCTACTCTCTTTCGTACCGGGATGCTTGGATCGAAACTTCCGACCACGTTCGTCTTCACGCGTGGTGGATCGGCGAAGAAAAGCATCGCACCACGGTTCTCTTTTTTCACGGCAATGCCGGAAACATCAGCCACCGGGTCGACCGCATTCACGCATTGGGCGATATCCCCCTTCGGTTTCTCCTTTTGGATTACCGAGGCTATGGCCAAAGTGAAGGGAGCCCTTCGGAAGACGGAATTTACGCGGACGCGTCAGCCGCCTACGGTTACCTGCGAAAAATCGGAGGCCTAGACCCTTCCGAGATCGTTCTTTTCGGGGAATCGCTCGGAGGAGCGGCGGCGGTCGATCTTGCGTCTCGAGAGACGGTAGCGCGCGTCGTCCTGGAGTCGACGTTCACATCGATGAAGGACATGGCCGACGTCGTCATGCCGATGGTTCCGTCGGCCCTTGTTCCGGAGGCCTATAACTCTGTTGAAAAGATTAAGAAAGTTCATGTTCCGATCCACATTTTCCACGGGGATGCGGATGAAATCGTCCCTTTCGACCTTGGACGAAAGCTCTTTGAAGCGGCCAACGAGCCGAAACGATATTTCCCCGTCCGCGGCGCCCACCACAACGACGTCTACATTGTGGGCGGGGAAACCTATCGGCGGCAAATGGTTGCGGCGCTCCTTGGCGAGAACACGAGCCCTTAAATTGATTTTCGCCACATACTTGTCCCCCAGGTGCCTCGATCCATAAATACGATGGCATTCGGTCGTCGCTGCATCCGCGCTCTCGGCACCCGTCTCCTTCGCCGTACTTCCCGGTACGCCTCAGTCTCCGGGCACCGAGAGCGCGGCGCATCGACAACCTCGATGTCTCACCGTATTTATGGACCGAGGCACTCAGTTATGTTTCATTGGCAAGCGCAATGGCTATTCGAGTCGGCATCATGGGCTTTGGCCGGATCGGGCGGAATATTTTCCGCATTCTTCACAGCCAGAATGAAATCGAGATCGTCGCGATCTGCGATCTGGGCGACGCCAAGGCCATGGAGTATCTCCTCAAGTTCGACACGGTCCACGGCCGCTTTCCCGACCCGGTCGTGGCCAAAGGGGATTCTCTTTATGTGAAGGGGAAGCAGATCCGGATGTTCCAGCTCCGCGAACCGGGCGAGGTTCCTTGGGGGGACGTCGGCGCCGACATCGTCGTGGAAGCTTCGGCCAAATACCGCACGCGCGCCTGGCTCGAAAAGCACCTGGCCCGCGGCGCCAAGCGAGTGATCTTGACGGTCCCCCCCACCGACGAACTCGATGCGATCTTAATCCGGGGCGTGAACGATCATGTGCTTTCGCCGAAACACCGCCTCATTTCCACCAGCTCGATCACGGCCAACTGCGTGGCGCTCACGCTCAAAATTCTCCACGAGGCGTTCGGCGTCGAACGAGCTTTTATGACGACGGTTCACGCCTATACCAACGATCAGCGCTTGGCCGACGTTCCGCACACGGACTTGCGCCGATCGCGCGCGGCGGCCGAAAACATCATTCCGACCGAAACGTTCGCCCCCAAAGTCATCGGGAAAGTGCTTCCCGAATTAGACGGCCGTCTGGACGGAATGGCGATGAACGTCCCCGTTCCCGACGGCTCCAACGTCGACCTCGTCACCGAGACCACGCGCGCCGTAACCGTGGAATCGGTCAACGAAATTTTCCGGAGCGCGGCCGGCGGGCCGTACAAAGGAATCGTGGAATTCATGGAAGACCCGATCGTCTCCAGCGACGTCATCGGCGATACCGATTCCGTGGTCTTCGATTCGCTCGCCACGCAGGTCCTCGGCGATCGACTGGTCAAGACGATTTCTTGGTACGACAACGGCTGGGCTTACGCCCAGCGGGTCGTGGAGGTCATTCACGCCATCGCCCAGCTGGGGGGAACGCACTAATGGCCGTTCGTGTGGCCATCAACGGTTTCGGGCGTATCGGCCGGGGTGTCTTTCGGATCGCCGTCGACCGGAAAGATATCGAATTCGTGGCGCTCAACGACGTCACCGAAAATGAAACCCTGGCCTACCTTCTTCGGTATGACACGGTGCATGGGTTGTTCCCCCATCCGGTCAAACTGGAAGATGGCGAGCTCGTCACCGGAGCGCAACGGATGAAGATGCTCACCGAGAGCGATCCCGCCAAACTTCCATGGAAGGAATTCAATGTGGATGTGGTGATCGAATCGACGGGACGATTTCGATCCCGGGCGGAGGTCGAAAAGCATGTTCAGGCAGGCGCCAAGCGAGTCATCTTGACCGTGCCTCCGAAAGACGCTCTCGATGCCATGGTCGTTCTGGGCGTCAACGATCACATCCTCCGTCCCGAGCACAAGCTCGTGTCCAACGCCTCGTGCACGACGAATTGCCTCGCCCCGATCGTCAAAGTTCTGCACGACGCTTTTGGTCTCGAGCGGGGATTCATGACGACCGTGCACGCCTACACGAACGATCAACACCTGTCCGACGTCTTTCACAAGGACTTCCGCCGCGCTCGCGCCGCCAATGAAAACATCATTCCGACCACCACAGGAGCAGCCAAGGCGGTGGGAAAGATCCTGCCCGAACTGAGCGGAAAGCTGGACGGGATGTCGATGCGTGTTCCCATTCCGGATGGATCCATCACCGACTTCGTGGCCGTCCTCAAGAGAAATGTGGCGGTCGCCGAGATCAATGACGCCGTTCGAAACGCCGCCGATGGCCCGATGAAGGGGATCGTTCAGTATTCGACGGAGCCGATCGTTTCGTCCGATATCATCGGCAACTCACACTCCGCGATCTTCGACGCCCCGTTCACGAAGGTCCTGCGCGGAAACTTCGTGAAAACTGTCTCGTGGTACGACAACGAGTGGGGATATTCAAGTCGGTGCGTGGACTTAATTATGCGATTGGCCGCGCTCTAATCGATCAAACCACGTAACGTACTTAGGTTTTCAATGTCTTCGTGCAGATCGTGGGATTTCGGCGTCTCCAATACCATCGGCCGGCCGGAGAATCGAGGATCGTTTAACAACATTCGAAAGGCCTCCAAGCCGATTTCCCCCTTGCCGATATGTTGATGGCGATCGACTCGGCAATCGACACCTTTTTTCGAGTCGTTCAAATGAAACGCTCGAACGTGGTCGAGTCCCACCGTTCGGTTTAGTTCCTTCATTGTCGCCTCGTACCCTTCTTTCGTTCGAAGCTCGTAGCCCGCGGCGAACGCATGGCACGTGTCGAAACAAAATCCGACGCGGGCTTTGTCCTCCACCCCTTCACGAATCTGAGCGAGCTCTTCAAACGTCCGGCCGAGCGTCGTCCCCTGCCCCGCAGCATTTTCGATCAAAAGGCGAACATTTTGCTTGGGGCGCTTTTCCAAGACCTGGCTCATCGCATCGGCCACACGACCGCAGCCCTGGCCGATTCCATCCCCCATATGAGCGCCCGGGTGAAAAACAATGAAATCCAAATCCAGCAATTCCGCCCGGTCCATCTCATCCAAGAAAGCCGCGATCGACCGTGCGCGCAGCGATTTGTCCGGAGAGGCCAAGTTGATCAGATAGGAGTCGTGCGCGAAGGCGAATTGAATCCCGGCTTTCGACCTCTTTTCGCGAAACTCTTCCGCCTCCTGGGACGTGAGGAGCTTTCCCTTCCATTGATTGGAGTTTTTCGTGAACAATTGAAGGGCTTGCGCTTCAATCTTCTGCGCCCGCTCGATCGCAGTGCTTACGCCCCCACCAATCGATTCATGCGCACCCAAAATGGGAGCCGTCTGATGCCGGGGCGTTTTGGCCCCTCTGGTGTCACGTGAGCGCAAGTTTTCACCGAATCTGCAAACATTTCATACCCTTATCCGGCTATTTGGCCTAGCAAAATGAATATATACGGTCATTTCGAATAGTTAGATATCCCTGCGCTGGGGGAACGCTTGGCACCGACATTGCTGGGTACTCACCATTGTCCGAGGTCTCCGCTTCCCCCTAACTTTGAGAGGAGACAGAAATCGATGCGAACAAAGCTTCTTCTGGCTTTATTGACGGTGTCCGTTGTGGGTAGGCAGCTGCACGGAACTCTGCGCCACTGCGTACGGCGTATCGTCAGCCGTCGTTTCGCTCAACGACGTAGTCATTTTCGACCAGAGCGACTTCCACAATAAAGACCAAGTTCTTTGCGAGCAGGTGTCGCTTGAGTCCGGAGAGAACACGCTGGATGCGAAGTTGACCGGTTCTCCGGGGGATAAGCTGGTCATGGATATTTACGATTGCTCCAAGGAGCCGAAGGTAAAGCTTTATGAAACCACGGCCCTGGTTCGGGACGCCGGGCCGCCGAATACGGTTTCTCGTTAAGTCGTTTTGAATCCTAGCCCTAAAAGGGGCGGCCGATTGCATCGGCCGCCCCTTTTTATTTTAATTTCAGATACTTACAAAGACATCGCGACCTAACCTCTTGGCAATCGAGGATTTGTGTGCTATGCCGCGCAGCGGCAAATGAGACCACTCCAATTAGGAGGCGATCCATGGGACGCGCAAAGTTCTTTCTCCCCTTCATTCTTTTGGCAGGTGCCGCCATTTGGGCGTCCTGCGACAGCAGCACCTCCTTTCAACCAACCGGCGGCGAGGAAGCCTTTTTTACCGTGGGCGAAACCGACGACGGAGGCGTCACCGTCACGGATAACGGAACCTCGGTCAACCCTGAAAGCTCGTCTAGCTCCGGCAGCGGAGGCACATCGAGTTCGTCGAGTTCCTCCAGCGGCGGCAGTTCGTCAGGCAGCAGCTCAAGCGGCTCTTCGAGTTCGGGGGGATCCTCCAGCGGATCGAGCAGTTCAAGCAGCGGGGGCTCCTCCGGCATTTGCGCGGAAATGGAAGTGACCACGCCTTCTCCCGATCTCGAATCGTCCTGTTCGGGAAACCAGACCTGCAGCGTCGACGCCGCGAGGATTGACCTCAACGACGATGAGATCTTTCCTCCGGACGATTTCAACAATCATCCGTTCACCAAGTCGGAACAAGTCGACCTGAAATTGGGACTGAACGTCTTGAGGGTGTGGATCTCCGGCAATAAAGGGGACTCGCTCTTAGTGAAGATCTTCGATTGCACGAAAGAACCGCGCGAACTTCTCTACCGGAGAACGTTTGCCGGGCACTCGGATACCACGGACACGTTCGCGAGGCCGTAAAAGTATATAGCTAGCTTAGAGCCGCGGGATCGAGCTTCACCAGCTCGATCCGCAGTTTCTGGGCAAAATCGAAAATTCGTTGGTCCCGATAAAATTCTCCGAGCATGAATCTTGGCGAGAAGCGCGATATAAGAAAAACCTAACGCATTGTGATGCAAGGCGGCGTGGATCGGTTGACAACGCTATAGAATTGGCGGATAAATTTATAGCATGGTAAATAGACTTGTTAAACCTATAATATCAAACAGTTTTTTCTTATTCGGGGCACGCGGAACCGGCAAATCAACTTTTGTAAAAAGCTACCTCCCACGCAAAAGTTATTATCTTGATTTGCTCGACGACGAAACTTTCGATCGCCTAATGCTCGAACCGGAAATGATCGAGGATCTTTGTTCTGAAAAAAAATACGAGTGGATTATTCTGGATGAAATCCAGAGACTTCCCAAGCTACTCAATATTGTCCATCGAATGATTGAAAAATATCATCAAAAATTCGCTCTTACAGGGAGCAGCAGCCGAAAACTCAAAAGAGGAGGTGCAAATCTGTTGGCAGGGCGTGCCTTTGTAAATATTTTATTTCCTTTTACGTATTTAGAAATCCAGAATCAATTTGATATCGATCATGCATTACATTGGGGGACTCTTCCGAAGATTCTCAGTTTATCATCGGACGCTGAAAGGAAGGCTTACCTTCGATCCTATTGTCTCACCTATATCAAAGAAGAGATCCAGGCCGAGCAAATTGTAAGAAACTTGGAGCCTTTTCGAGAATTCTTAACGGTCGCAGCCCAATCCTCAGGAAACATCATCAACTATTCTTCGGTTTCACGGGATGTAGGAGTTCAGGTTCCGACCGTGCAAAGTTACTTTCAAATCTTGGAAGAAACTTATCTCGGTCTTATCTTACCGCACTACCACCGATCGGTGCGTAAGAGCCAGATTCAATCCCCAAAATTTTATTTTTTTGATAACGGTGTAAAAAAAGCCTTAGAGGCATCGTTGGATTCCAAACCTGTGGAGGGAACATCCCAGTTTGGAGATCTGTTTGAGTCTTTTGTCATTCAAGAGATCCATCGATTGAATGAATATTTTCAAAGAGATTTTCGATTGTCCTTCTTTCAAACGAAACATGGAGCCGAAGTCGATCTCGTTCTTTCGAAGGGACGGCAGGTTATCCTCGTCGAAATCAAATCTACGAAGCGGGTGGACGAAATTGAGGTTCGAAAACTTGCGAGGATCGCTCACGATTTTGGAGATCAAACTCGATCCTTCTATCTAAGTCGAGATAAATTTCAGAGAATTGTGGATGGAGTGGAATGCTGGTTTTGGTCTGATTTTCCGAAAAACTTTTTCGGTGCCTCTTCGATGGAAAGGTTCGGATGATATACTTTTCTCTTGACCGCTCGATATAGGAAGGCAATCGGTGTTTGCGAATCTCAAAATATTTTTTGATTCAAGGCCGGACGTCGCCATTGTACTGTTCGTTTTACTATTCAGCATTGGCGCGATCTATCTAGTAAACCGACAGAATAGATCAGGATGAGAGTTCAGTTCAGAGCCGCAGGATCGAGCTTCACCAGCTCGATCCGCAGTTTCTGGGCAAAATCGAAAATTCGCTGGTCCCGATAAAATTCGCCGAAACAGATCCGCGTGATCCCCGCGTTCGCGATCATCTTAAAGCAGGGCCAACAAGGACTCGCCGTCACGTAGATCGTTCCGTTCGAAATGTTCACGCCGTTCCGTGCGGCTTGAATGATCGCGTTCGCTTCGGCGTGAATCGTCGCCACGCAATGATCGTTCTCCATCATGTGACCGGCTTCGGAGCAGTGACGTAAACCCCGGATGGAACCGTTGTATCCCGTGGACAAAATCATCTTGTCCCGCACGATGACGGAGCCTACGAATTTCCGGTCGCACGTCGAACGGCTGGAGACCTCCACCGCTATCTTCATAAAATATTCATCCCAAGATCGGCGCGCCATCAGTGAATCACCCCCAATTTTTTCCCGACTTGCCTGAAGGCCGCCAGGGCCTCGTCGAAATCTTTCTTTTCATGCGCGGCGGAAATCTGAATTCGAAGGCGAGCCTCCCCCTTGGGCACGACCGGAAATCCGAAGCCGGTGACGAATACGCCCTCCTGAAGAAGTTGTTCGCTCATTTTAATGGCGAACGAAGTCTCGCCCACGATTATGGGAACGATCGGCGTCTCCCCTTCCAATGGCTTGAATCCGGCCTCTTTCACCGCTTTTCGAAAATACACCGTGTTCTCTCGAAGTTTTTGGACCCGTTCGGGATGGGCTTCCAGATACCGGATCGACGTCAACGACGCCGCGGCCACGGAGGGCGGCAGCGCGTTCGAAAAAAGCTGCGGTCTGGAACGCTGCACGCAGTAATCGACCACGGCTTTCGGACCGGCGATGAACCCGCCCGCGGCGCCTCCCAGAGCCTTTCCATAGGTCCCCGTGATGATGTCGATTTCTTTCATCAGACCGTAATGCTCCGGTGAGCCGCGGCCCGTTTTGCCGAGAACTCCGGTGGCATGTGAATCGTCGATAACGACGAGAGCGTTGTATTTCTTCGCAAGATCGCAGATCTCGGGAAGCTTGGCGATGTGCCCTTCCATCGAAAAAACGCCGTCCGTGACGATCATTTTCGTCCGGCAATTCGCCGCACTCTTGAGAATCTCCTCCAAGGCTTGCATGTCGTTGTGCGGATAAACTTCCTTCCGGACTTTCTTGATCAGGCGGATCCCGTCGATGATCGAGGCATGGTTGAGTGCGTCCGAAACAATCAGATCTTCCTCGCCCAGAAAAGTGGCGAAGAGCGCTTCGTTTGCGTTCCAGCAGGAGGTGTATGTGGTGGACGCTTCCTTCTGAAGGAACTTCGCCGTCGCCGTTTCGAGTTCTTCGTGAATCGCCAGCGTTCCGCAAATGAAACGGACGGAAGCGGTGCCGTTGCCGTATCGATCGATTGCCGCCTTCGCCGCCGCCTTCACGTCCGACTGATTGGCAAAGCCGAGGTAGTTGTTTGAGGAGAGGACAATGACTTCGCCGTAACCCCGCATCTTGACTCGCGGAGCCTGGGGACCTTCGAGCGTATTCAGGCGTTTGTAAACACCATCCCGCTTGAACTGTTCGAGTTCGCTTTCAATTCGTTCCTGAAATCGCGCGTCCATGGAACCCTACATACGAAATACCAGTTTTCCGCACTTGCCCGACTCCAACGTCGTCATCGCTTCTTCAAAGCGATCGAGTGTGGAGTAATGCGTAATCACTTTCTTTAAGTCCACGCTTCCGGATTGCACCAGAGCTTTCACCTGATACCAGGTTTGAAACATCCGCCGGCCGAATACACCGTAGACCCGCGCTCCCTTAAAGATGATGTTTTCCGTCAGATCAAACTTCATGGGCGTACTGGGCAACCCCAAGAGCGCCACGGAACCGCCGTTTTTTAAGATGCGAAATCCCTGTTCGACGGCCGCTGGTGCGCCCGACATCTCCAGTAGCACATCCACCCCCTCCCCGTCGGTGCGATCCATGACCTCCGCATAGACGTCCTGCTTGGCCGCGTTAAACACTTCCGTGGGGTTCATTTGCTTGGCAAGTTCGAGGCGATAGGGGTTGATATCGGAGGCATAAATGGCCAGAGCTCCCTGCGCGCGCGCAACGCCGATCGACATCATTCCGATCGGACCGCAGCCCGAAACCAGAACCGTCTTTCCGGTGACTCCGTCCCCCACCTGCACGGCATGCACGGCGTTTCCGAAGGGCTCTAAAATCGTGGCGATTTCCCACGGCAAGGCGGAATCGTTGATCCAAACATTTCGCGCGGGCACGGAAATGTACTCCGCGAAGGCGCCGGGGCGATCGACGCCGACAATGCGAACGTTTTTGCAGAGATGCTCCCTCCCTGTGCGACACTGATAACAGATTCCGCAGGCGATATGCGTTTCGAGGGAGACATGCGCGCCTACCGGCACATCGCTCACCCTCGACCCCGCTTCGACGACCTCTCCAGCGCACTCATGGCCGAACACCAACGGAGTTTTGATCCTCGATGCGGCCCAATCGTCCCAACGAAAGATATGGAGATCGGTTCCGCAAACCGAGGCCGCTTTCACACAAATCTGGACTTCATCGGGCGCCACTTTCGGATCCGTGACTTGGGTGATCTCGGCACCTGGAGCCGGGCGGGATTTCATCAACGCGCGCATGCAGAACCTC